>JAAZBV010000034.1 GCA_012513605.1 Desulfatiglans sp.
AGTAATTTATATAAATTACTACTACTGTTCACATGGTCTAAGGCTAGAGGTATGACTAAAATAACAATTAACACTAATTTGGCTTGACAAGTGGTCCCATAGAAGAGACAAGGCATGCCTTGTCTCTGATGTGGGGCATAAAACCAATATTGTTAACTCAGCCATTTCGTTGGATCGCCCTGATATTACAGCATCTCAGGGATTATTTCTGTCAACTTTGTAGGTCATACACCTATTGTCTTTTTTAAAGGAACTCAATGTCGCCAATCGAGATATGGGCCTCTTCAAGCAACTGTTTGGTCAGGCGGAGACCATGACTGTTTACCCATTTTTGGATTTTAGTTGCCATATCAAATATCACTGAAGGATATCCAAAGCTTAGCTAATTCCGGTCTTTTAATAGATGCAGGCATCAAGTATCGACAAGACATTGTCAAGCAGATCATTAGAAGCCCTTCCGACAGTCTTGGCTTGACGTGCAATGTAATCAATGGACTTGACCTGCTCTACCATAACAAATCCAGTCATATGTGGTTCTCCTGTGACCGCTACATGAAAAGGGTAGCTTCGATCGGTGGTAGTCAGGGGACAGACAATGGCAAGGCCTGTCCGCTGATTAAACAGGGTATTGCTCACAACGAGTGCAGGACGCCGCCCTTTCTGTTCATGACCGGACTGGGGATCAAAACTGACAGTGATGAAGTCTCCCTTTTTCGGAACATATGTTCCCACCTACCAGGCCTCCTTACCAACTGGCTGGCCCCAGTCGATTTCCTCAGCCTTGCGATTTTTAGGTATACGCGACACCAGTTCCTGCAAGCTACATTTACCGCGAACCTTTCTTACCGGCGCCACAACTATGATGCCGTCCTTCGCTGTTACGTCAACGTCGTCGCCAATCGATATATGAGCATCTTCAAGCACCTGTTTAGCCAGGCGTAGACCCTGACTGTTTCCCCACTTTTGGATTTTAGTTACCATATTAAACCTCTCTGATGGATAGCCAAAGTATAGCCAATAGGGGTTTAAGTGTCAAGCCAGGAAAAGCCTCTCAACCCGAATGATTGTTCATCCTTTTACCTTTTTACCTGCGTCCATCAGTTTGTTATGCCTTTTTCTCCCATTGGTCTCGTTTGACCTGTAATTCATCTCTTAACCATCTCTTAGCGTCGAGTAATGTAGTAATGTATGATCCATCCGATTTCATTAGGATCCATCCATCAACTATTTTGTCCGGATAATAAAATCTGAGGAAATGTAGTGGCTCAGGAGAGTATCGAATTATATCCACTCGTCTTGGTTTTTCCATTTTACCATTAATTCCAGTAATAATTCTACGGCCAGTGGGCTGGTTATTCTTCATAAGGCGAACAGTACGAAGAACGTTAGGATTAAGCTGACGGTATTCATCCACTAATTTGAAAAATTTTACCAACTGATTTTCCAGTTTAACCGAATACCTCTCTAAGGCATTTGCCCATCCAATTGAAGTTTCCCACCCTGTATAATAGTTAACCCAAATTAAAAAATGGTGTCCCATTTGAGGAACGGGCTCTATGATACTGTGATTATTAAGTGCAGAGTATTAACCCAAAATTTCTGATTCTAATTCATGGATAGATTGAACGTACATTCTTGGTCGTTCACGGATCAGATCAAGCCACGTAAATATATTACTGTTTTTTTTCATCGAATTCTCTCACTCTATGGGCATAACATATGACTATCAGGCATATATTTCACTTTAATTGTTCACAGGGCATAGCATAAAGAGAAACAAAAATAGCCATGCCCTGTTTATAAACAAGTCTAGAACTTTGCCCTTGGTATGGATGCCTCCTTCATGCTGTCGGCCATTGTCCAGAAGTATGCCTCACCGGTATAGAGATGAAAGACCGCAAGAAGTGGATTATCTGGCTCGGTAATGCCCATGGTCTTAAGAAATGGCCTTTCGGCTATGCATTTTTTCTTAATCTCCATATCCTCAATGATCTTCATCTTGCCGGAAACCCTCATTACCTTGCTGAAATTTGGCATTGTGAAATAGACCTCAACTTTACTGTTTTTCTCTATCTGTTTATAGAGCGCCTTTACAGACTGGGCCTGAAACCAGAAACCTGTTTCATCAGCATACCACATGCCCACTGCCCTCACCCTTGGCTGGTCACCCTCAACAGTTGCAAGATAACACATAGGATTTTCATTTGCGAATTTGGTATATTCCTCGATACTCATATTGGCCTCCATTATTAAAGGTTGGATATAATGTGCCGACGCTGAAATAGATATTGCCGGTCTTTCTATAAATTGGATGGCTTAATTTATGACCTAACCCCCTGCTATTGTCAAGGTATTCATGCCTCATAACCTTACCATAACTGGAGAAAAGGGTTGACAATAAAAACCCTCTCAGATAGAAAAACCGAACACTCGGTAAAGTGTACGTCAGGAACTCAAAATTGATCCTGCATAATAATGATATTTGTACTCTTATTAATGGAGCAAGTTATGATCAGTAAAAACCTTCTGTTCCGACTCTCTTCTTTTATCTTCCTCATGATCCTGATTGACTCAGCCTTTTTCATTTCACATGCAGAGGCGCAAAAGGCCAAAGTTATAAGGCTGGTGGTGCCTGCCGCAGCCGGTGATCCGCTTACTATCAAGGATGAGGAGCTGGCAAAAAGATTCAATGAACGTGTAAATGGCCGTTACAGGATACAGGTTTTTCCGGGTGAATCACTTGCACGCATACCAGAATACTTTGATGCAGTACGGGTCGGGGCCATAGAGATGGCCGATGTGGCGTGGGGCATATATTCAGGCTCTGACCCCAGGCTCTCCCTCATAGAGACCCCCTTTCTCTTTAACAGCATAGAGGCGGGCATGGCAGCGACAAAAGAGCTCCTTCCCCTTCACGATAAAATACTCCAGGAAAGGTTTAATGCAAAGGCGCTGGGGCTTATGCATTTTAGCGGTATTGAACTGATTATGCGCAAACCAGTAACAAGGCTTGAAGAGTGGAAGGGAAGAATGATTGGGGCCATAAGCCCTGCCATGTCAAGGATGATAAAGGATCTTGGCGGGTCGCCTGTTACGGTAATGTGGACAGACCTTTATACCAGTCTCCAGAAGGGTGTTATAGACGGCACTGCCAACGGCATCCACGGAAGCATAGAAAACGGGCTTCTGGATGTCTGCTCTGATGTGACATATTTTTTTGGCGCCGCCGCATGGAACGGCTACACCATCAACCTGAATCTCTGGAACAGCATGCCCCCTGATGTCCAAAAGATCCTTATTGAGGAGACCGAAAAGGCGGTTGACTGGATGCATAATAAACTTCTTGAATATGAAAAAGAGGATATGCAGACATTTATAAAAGGCGGGAAAAAGATTCACATCATCTCAAAAGAGGAGCGCGACAGGTGGAGAGAAAGGCTTTTACCATACCAGAAACAGCAGATAGAGAGTATGGGAGAGTTCGGTAAAAGGGTAAAGGAGATTGCAGATGATGTTAACAGCAGGTATCCATACCAGGTAAAAACCATCAGCGTGGAGTAAAAATGTCTCAGGGGCTGCTTAATAAGACAGACAGGGCACTTGAAAGGTTAAGCAATCTTTTTGCCGCACTGAGCGGCATAATGATCCTTTTTATGGCCTTTACGGCGACATACGGTGTTGTGAGAAGATATCTCTTTAAAAGCCCGGAACCATACTCCTATGAACTGAGCACCATATTCCTCTTATGGACCTTTGTGCTTGCGCTCGCCTATCTTGAAAAACTGGATGGTCACCTGAGGGTAGATTTTTTTATCGTGCTTCTCCCTGAAAAGATCAGGCTTTTCCTGCTCAATGTAGCAGGCCCCTTTTTCGGCCTTGTGTTCTGTTCTGTTTTGACCTGGGAGGGGTGGAGATCTGCCGCATACTCCCTTGAGATAGGAGAGACAAGCATGTCTGTATGGGCTATCCCCCTTTTTCCTGTAAAAATTGTTATTCCTTTTGGATATGGCCTGCTCTGTATCGTGCTGTTATTGAAGATCATAAGAGGTTTTATAAATATTGATGGGCGTAAGATGTAATTGACATTGTTTTTATCTGGTAGCTCAACCTGGAGAGAGATTGGATTACAACACCGCATCCCTTTTATGTGCAGGATTAATGCTTTTCCTGCTGCTGATAGGCGTGCCCATAGCATATGCACTGGGATTCAGCTCAATAGTGGTCGGCTATTTTGCCTTTGGAAGCTTTGCCCTCCAGAAGGCGGGCTGGACAACATTTCAGTTACTCTATAATCTTACCTGGACCCCGCTTCCCCTTTTTACACTTATGTCATTTCTGATTGCAGAGACCAGGATGGGTGAACACCTGTTCAGGGCAGCAAGAAACTGGATGTCAAGGCTGCCGGGCGGTCTTTTTGTTGCCGCCATTATGGGCGAGGCGGGCATGGCTGCGGCCCTTGGGGCAAGCGGGCCTACCATAATCGCTGTTGGCAATGTGGCAGTGCCTGAATTCAAAAGATACTCATACAGCAAGGCCATTGGCCTTGGGGCATTAACAAGCGGGGGAGTGCTTGGGCCGCTTATCCCGCCAAGCGCAACAATGATTATCTATGCCATACTTGCCAATGTGCCCCTTGGTCACCTCTTTATTGCAGGTGTTATGCCGGGGCTCCTTCTGGCAGCCATGCTCTCAATCGTGCCGGTTATCATGTGCGCCAGAAACCCGCTTCTTGGAAGGGCCGCAGGAAGGGTAAGCTGGGAAGAGAGATTCTCATCGCTCAGGCTTATATGGCCTGTTGTGCTTGTGATGTTCGGTATCCTGGGCTCTATCTATTTCGGGATTGCAACACCAACCGAGGCAGGGGGCGTGGGCTGCTTTATTGTGCTTGTTGTGGCGATCCTCTTTTTTGATCTGAGGTTAAAGGGGCTATACAGGGCAATAGTTCAGACCGCTGTACTTAACTCAACCATAATGATCATACTTGTGGGCTCATCCTTTTTCACATATGTGTTTGGCAGCTCATCAGTAGCACAGAACCTCTCTCTGGTTATTGCCTCTTTAAACATGCCGCCAATGGCGGTTATTGTGGCCATAATGTTTTTACTCCTGGTTCTGGGATGTTTCATAGACGGGATTACCATCATGATGCTTACTATCCCTATCTTTGTACCGATAATAACTGAACTCGGGTTTGACCCGGTATGGTTCGGCATACTGTTTGTAATTAACATGGAGATAGCCCTTATAACCCCGCCAATGGGGATCAACTTTTTTCTTGTGAGAAACAATTTTGATATTTCAAGCATGGAACTCTTAAAAGGGGTGTTTCCATTTTTGATTATGCTTGTAATTTTTCTGGCAATAACAGTAATATTCCCCCAGATCAGTTTATGGCTTCCGGGGTTGATGAGAGGGAATTGAGAGGGCTCAGGGCTTAAGGCGCAGGGTAAGATAAGGGTATTTCTGTAGGGGCAGGCCTGTGTGCCTGCCCGTATCAGTTTGCATGTGGTAGAAATTTCAGGCAACCACAGGGGGTTGCCACTACAGATATTTATTTTGCAAAGAGAAGTATTCCGGATAGAAAATCGGATTTGATTGACAGGAGAATGGAATGAAATACAGCAAATACATAGTCCAGGGCATAACCCCTGAGATGAAGAGGATGTCATATGCGGGGAAACCCCAGGATATCCCCCCTGAAAATGCAAAGCGGATCGCCTGGATGGATGACCACATTGTAGAAGGCGCATTCTATACAGAGGCGGTATGGATATGGAAGGGGGACGAGGGCTCTGTTGAGCGGCCCCATACCCATGAGTTTGATGAGGTGATCACCTTTTTCGGGAGCGACTTTAATAACCCGGATGAACTCAATGGTGAAATCGAATTCTGGTATGATGATGAACAGCACATCTTTACAAAAAGCGTTATGCTCTTTATACCAAAGGGGCTCAAACACTGCCCGCTGATCATCAGGAGGGTGGATAAACCCATATTCCATTACACGGCAGGGACAGGGAAGAGTCACTTGCAGGAGATTAAGGGATAATAGAAGATAGGCTTGAGGTCTGAGGTCTGAGGGCAGGAGACAGAAGTCAGAATACAGAGGACAGAGGTCAGAAGTCAGGAGAGAGCAGGAAGGAGGAAGAGAAAATGCGAATAGATGATGTGCAAAGCTATCTGATGGAGAAACCTATAAGGAACAGGCTTAAGGGTAAAAACCAGGGGGAGGTGCTCACCTATGCAAGTGATGCCCTTATACCCGGCCTTAACTATTATGCCCAGCTCAGGTGGATAACAGGCATGCCTGTGCCTGATGTGTCAGACACAGGTCTGGTGAGTGACTGCAACAAGATAGTGCTCTTCTGGGGCAATGATTATAAAGAGCCTGAAAGCTTAGGCGCAGAGATTGAGTTCATGCTTGATGGAACATCTTTAAGGTTCAGCCGTTCAAGCGCCATATTTATCCCGGAGGGTGTTAGCCACGGGCCTGCCACATGGAAGAGCTTTGCATCTCCCCACATGGAGATGACAATCCTTATCAACAGGGGAAATCGAAATGGAGAAATAGCTGCGGATAAGGCAGGCAGTTTGAGGCACATATCTGATCCTGAGAAATACCTGGTACGAAAACCCGCATATGAGGTTGTGGCCCCAACACCAACAAAAAACAGGATGCACCCCTCCATGACCTTTATGAGCAATAACCTTGTGCCTGGCTCAAACACATACCTTGAGTTCAGTTGGATATGGGGCATGCCTGACCCTGATCCACATATCTTTGAGCATGTCCATGATGATTCAAACGAACTGGTTTTCCACATAGGTGGAGACCCTGATAACCCTGAAAGCTTAGGCGCAGAGATAGAGATATTTCTTGATGAACGACCTCTTTTATTAAAAAAGACATGCGCCCTTTATGCGCCTAAAAATGTGACTCACGGCCCGCTTAAATGGAAGAGTTATAAGCGGCCACATATAGAGATGGCCATAATTTTTGATGCAGGTGTGCTTGCCCAGTCTGACCCTGGCGGGCATCAGAAGAATATTAACGTAGAGGATGGGAAATGACCTTAAACAGTTGTAAAAAATATATGGTCACAAATCCCCTTAGAGAGGCGGGTAAAGATATCAAAGGAAGAAGCGCCCCTGTTATGACATATATGAGTAATGACCTTGTGCCGGGGTGCAACAAATATATTGATATAAGCTGGATAACAGGCATGCCTGATCCCAATCCCCATGTTATTGAACATGTGCTTGACTATGACAGGGTGATCTTTTTTGTGGGGAGCGACCCATTTAACCTTGAAGATCTGGGCGCAGAGATAACATATTACCTTGGCGGGCAGCCCATAAAATTTGATACAACAACTGCCATCTATATCAAAAGGGGGATAAAGCATGGCCCGGCCATATGGAACTCCTTTTCAAGGCCGCATCTTGAGATATCAATCATCATGGGACCTGAAAAGAATGACAGGGCATGGGTTGACCCGATGCAGAATGGAAAATCATCGGAAATAATCCCTCAGAAAAACGATGAAGTGGATTATGAAAAATATGTGGTAAGAAAACCGCTTATACTTCAGGGTACAGATGTAACAGATGCAATGGAGAGCCCGGCACAGATTTATATGAGCAGCGCCCTTATCTCTGAGAGTAAGCTCTATGTGGATTTTGGCTGGATACCGGGCGTGCCGGGGTTGAATCCTCCTATACCTGACCACTCCCATGATTATGAAGAGGTGGTGCTGCTAGTGGGTAATGACCCAAATAACCCTGAAGTTTTGGGTGCTGAGCTGGAGTTCTGCATAAATGATGAACCCCTCACATTTGATACAACAACAGCGATATATGCCCCGAAATCCTTAAAACACGGGCCGCTTACATGGAAGGGTTTTGAAAGACCCCATTTGCTTATGCCCATAGTCTTCGGTACGGGGTCGATAGCGGAGGCAGCGCCTGCGGGGTATAGGGAATAAGAGGGGTGCAGGGCTCAAGGCACAGGGCCCAGGGTAAAAAATGTAAGGCGCATCCTCCTTCGCTAAAGCTATGGCGGACAAGAGGCACAGGGTATAATAGGGTATAAGGTTTGCGGTTTGAGGTCTGAGGTATTCGGTAAAGAAAAAAAGGAGAAAAGATATGATCAGGGCTACTGTATTTTATCCATCTGGTGAGGGCAGGTTTGATATGGAGTATTATCTCAATTCACACATCCCCTTTGCGGAAAGACTCTTGAAGCCCTACGGGCTTATACGTGCGGAGGTGGACAAAGGCATTTCAGGCGGGGGCCCGGGTGAGGCTGCCCCATTTGCAACTATTGCCTGCATGGTATTTGATAATATGGAGGAGATGACAAAGGGAATGATTGCCCATGACGTTGACCTGTCAGCCGATTTGAAAAACTTCACAGATATAAAGCCCTTTTTCCAGATAAGCGAAATTTTAAGATAAAAATCTTAATTCTTGCTAAAGTGTTTTTATTTGTATTATTATTTCAATCGTATTCGAATCGGGATAAATCAAATAAAAAGATTCAAATCAGCCTGAAATGGAGGTGGGGGTATGTTACTGGATGAGATAGATCTGGCATTGATCAAGGAGTTGGAAAAGGATGCAAGGATTAGCAGTGACGCTTTGGCAAAGAGTCTTGATATCAGCTCCACAACAATAAGGAGAAGGACAAGGAGGTTAATTCAGGAGGATGTAATCAAGATCGTTGCCATCCCTGACCTGAAAAAACTCGGCTACTCCTTTATTGTAGGTATACAGATGGAGCTGGATCAGAAAAAGATCGAGAATGTTACCAAGGAGCTTATTAAGCATCCCAATGTAAGGAGTGTCTGGACTGTCACTGGCAGATACAATCTTACATCTATGGCGGTTTTTAAATCCACAGAGGAGTTTTCAGAGTTTATGCGCTCGGTAGTGGGCGAACTCGATGGCCTGAAATCCGTTGAAACAAACATTTACCTTGAACTGATTGGCTCACAGTCACAGGTGAAATCATAGGCCGCCTGGTGAGGGGAAGCCCTCACTAAAAGGCCATTTTGTTCTGCGTATGCTTCAATGCGACCGTCCCTTGGGATATTCACTTTTATCATCAAAATGGAGGGTAAAATGTACAGGGGGGGATATACAGGCAGGATACTCAGAATCAACCTTACAGATCAATCCATAAAAACAGAACCTTTACCCGAAAATCTTGCAAGGAGCTATATAGGAGGCGCAGGTTTTGGCATTAAACTCCTTTTTGATGAGTTGAAAAAGGGAATCCTCCCTCTCTCCCCTGAAAATAGACTCATATTCGCACCCGGACCGCTTACCGGTACCTCTGTCCCGTGCGCGAGCCGTATGGCGATTACGAGTAAATCACCCCTTACAGGTGCGGTGGGGATCTCTCTTACTGGCGGATATTTTCCTGTGGAGCTCAAGTTTGCAGGATATGATGTCATGATCATAGAAGGCAAATCTGAAAAGCCGGTCTACATTTCTATAAAAGATGACAGCGTAAAAATAAAGAGTGCTGAAAAGGTCTGGGGCATGAAGACCACAGATACCCAGCAGATTATAAAAAACGAACTGAATGATCAGAATACAAGGATAGCCTGTATAGGGCCAGCTGGTGAAAACCAGAGCAGGCTTGCATCCATTATAAATGAACTAAGGGCAGCCGGAAGAAAGGGGCTGGGCGCGGTTATGGGCTCAAAAAATCTCAAGGCAATAGCGGTAAGGGGCACTGGCTCTGTAAGTATTGCATCAAATGAAAGGCTTAAGACCGCCCGTGACTTCATGGCAAAGGAGATGAAGAACAGCCCTGTGCTCTACCCTCAGTTTGCTAAACTCGGTACACCCATGGTGGTGGATGCCTTGAGTGAACTTGGCATATTCCCGGGCAAAAACTATGGGGAGACAGGCGTCTTTGTGCCGGTTGATGAGATAGGGGTAAAGACGCAGCTCACCAGAAATATGGGGAAGGAGCACTGTTATGGTTGCCCGGTAGGGTGCAGCCAGTTAAAGCTTGCAAAGACAGGAGAGTATTCGGGTATTATGTCAGAGGGGCCTGAGTTTGAGACCATGTACTCATTTGGCAGTACAACGGGTGTGGACAATATAGATGCCATTATCGCCGCAGACAGGATATCAGATGAACTGGGCATAGATACTATTTCTGCCGGGGTAACCATAGCCTTTGCAATGGAGCTTTATGAAAAGGGGATAATCAATTCCTCAGATACAGGCGGGATAGAGCTCAAATTCGGAAACCACAGGGCAATGGTGGATATGCTGAGACTAATGGCCTACAGGGAGGGTTTTGGTGATATCCTCTCTGATGGCTCAAAGGCAGCAGCAGAACGTATCGGGAAGGGGTCCGAAAGGTATGCCATGCATGTTAAGGGGCTTGAACTGCCCGGTTATGATGTTAGGGGTGCAAAGGCGCACGGGCTTAACTATGCCACCGCATACACAGGGGCAGACCATAATAGGGGCTATGCATTTCAGGAGATATTTGGCATACCGATCCCTGAACCTGTGGACAGGTTTTCAATTAAGGGGAAGGGGGCGCTCACAAAATGGAATCAGGATGTGCGATCCGCCACCTGTGATGCCCCTACCATGTGCGCATTTCTTCTGGATATGGCTGTTCCAGCGGTTGCTACACAGAATACTGCTAACATTTTAGAGGCGGTTACCGGTTTAAATTTTACCCCGGATGAGATAGAAAAGGTTGGAGAGAGGATGAATAACCTTGCAAGGCTCTTTAATGCAAGGGAGGGTTTTGGCCGTAAGGATGACAATCTCCCTGAAAGGATACTTACAGAACCTATAAAGGATGGCAACTCAAAGGGCAGCTTTATAAGCCGGGAAGAGCTTGATACAATGCTGGATGAGTATTATGCAGCAAGGGGATGGGACAGGGAGGGCATGCCGACAAAGGCCAAGCTTGAGGAATTGGGGTTATGAAGGGTGCGGCTGAATAAATAATAATTGATTTGCACAAGGCTCAAGGCGCAGGGCACAAGGGAAAACATAATAACCCTAAATCTATGATCCTGAATTTTAAATTTGAGATTACAGATCTTCAATTTTGAATCTTCAATCTTGAATTTTCTCCCCCTGCGCCCATCTTTTTATATCCCCATTTCCTGATTTATCAGCACCACCTTTATCCTCCCCTTTGGAAATGATTTTTCAGTAATCGTCCATGAGTTGCATATCCTTGCAGGGCTTTTACAGTCAGCGCATCGGGCTGACTTTACGCACGGCGTCTTCATATCAAGCCTCATGGCATTTATGGGGGCTGCATAGTTTTTTATCCTGTACATGGCATCCTCTAAATCCGCCACTATCTTGTTTCTCCCGGCCAGTATTATCACATTCTTTGGCCCGTAGGTTATTGCCCCAACCCTGTTACCGATCATGTCCAGGTTGATCAGGTGCCCTGCCTCTGTAATTGCATTAGTGCCTGTAATAAAAAGGTCTGTTAGCAATGCCTGCCTGCGCCTTTCAGCCACCTCTTCCTGAGTAAATCTCTTTCTGTCATATGTATCAAGTATCTCATAATCCCTGCTGTTTTTAAGGGCATCATAAATGCCCGATGCAAGGAAGGTCATGGATCCACCCCATGAGATGCTTTTAGGTTTTATATCAGGGATAATTTCCAGCTCCACAATCTCTTTTGCCTTTGCGGCGTCCTTTGCAACAAAGGCATCAAAGTTGTTTTTTATTAATGCGCTTTTTACCTCTTCAAGCCGGTTTGCCCAGTAAAATTCAGCCGGTTTTTCCATTGGTTTTCTCCTTGTTAAATAGGTATTTACCCTTTAAAAATTGCTTTTGTGGACATTTATATAATATTTTGATTACAATGTTGAACAAATTTCAGTGTATGGTTGTCTATTCACTTATACTTTTTTGGCCTTTTAACGACTTATGGGATATTATACCCGGTATTTATTATAAAACCCTGTTTTATAATATGGAGTAAACAGGGAAATGCAATAAAAGAAAACCATCAATTAAAGGAGATGATATCATGAAGAATATCTACAGGCTTTTATTAACAGTATTTTGTCCGGCCCTTCTTGTATTTTCAGGTTGTGCCGCCCATACAAGAAACCTTAACCCTAAGGGTGAGGCACCTTATGATGCAAGTTATGATTTTTCAGATAAAAACAAGATCGTTGAAGGGCTTGTTGCCCCGCTGCTTGCTGCGCCGACCTTTCCGGTAGAAAAAAAGCCGATACTGATTGTTTATCCAGTGGTTAATGAGACATCTGAACATATCAGCACAGGGGGTATCACAGATGCGATCAGGATGAGGCTTATAAATTCAGGCAGGTTCAGGTTTATTGATGAGCGTCAGAGAGAGAACATACAGGAAGAGACCATGTATCAGGATCAGGGTTTTGTTGACCCTGCCATGCGTGTTCAAAAGGGGCGGCAACTGGGGGCAGATTATATCCTGAGCGGGACTCTCAGATCAATAAAGAGTAAACAGCCCAGGCAAATGCGCCTTAATAAAAAAGAGCGAATATACTACAGCCTTGATCTTACTATGACAGACCTTAAGACCGGTGAAATCGCTTATGCGGATCAGGTAGAACTTGCTCGCGAGGCATCAAGACCCATTATAGGCTGGTAGCAAAATAATATGCGCCACAGATATATCCTGCTAATCGTCATACTCCTGTTATCAGGCTGTGCAGGCAGGCCGCTTCAGAAGGCCAGGCTGGACTTCTTTTCAGGCAACCTTGCAGCAGCGGATAAGACCCTTGGAGACTGCCTTCAGCTCCCTTCACGGAACCGATTGCTATGTTATATGGAAAAGGGGTTAATCCTTCATTACATGGGAGCATATGAGGAGAGTACAGATATACTTCTGAGGGCATCCAGGTTTGTAAAGGATCAGGATTTTGTAAGCATCAAAGATCAGTCAGCAGCAGTAATGATCAACGACCTCACTGCCACTTACAAGGGCGAATATGCTGAAAGGCTCTGGATACATACATTCCTGATGATAAATTTCCTCTTGCAGGGGAGGCATGAGAGCGCCCTTGTGGAGGCCAAGCAGGCACTTGAGGTCTTTGACGAATATCCTGACTCACTTGAAAATGACCTTTTTACAAGGGCGCTTATTGCACTGTGTTTTGAGAACATGAACCAGCCTGACAGCGCCCGTATAGAATATGAAAAGCTGGCAAGGGCTATGGCGAGGGAATCATATCGGCCTGAACCGGTTACACAGGGTAAGGGTGAGCTGGTGCTCTTTATAGCCCAGGGGCGGATACCCGCCAAGGTCTCTTCCGATGTTGTATTGCCGCCGTCTATAAGGATATCTGTACCCAGGTATGAAGAGACCTCTGCCTACCCAACTGCGGATATAAAGGTGAATGACACTGCTATATACCCTTATACTGTAGAAACAGATATGGGTGAGGTTGCCAAGGCATCCCTTAATGACCGGGCAGCACAGTATCTTACAAGGCAGGCACTCAGGGCAGGCGCAAAGGAGGCAATCGCCCAAAAGGTAGGTAAAGAAAATGAGCTTGCTGAAGTGCTGGCCAGGGTTGTCCTTTTTCTTTTAGAGGAGGCAGATACCCGCTCATGGGAGACCCTGCCAGGAAGCCTTACCCTTGCCAGGGTCACGCTGGATGCGGGCATGCATGATATTACTGTCTCTTCAGGGTATTCTAACCCTATCCGGCTAAAGGATGTTGATATTCAGGCCGGGAAAAGGGTGTACAGATCTGTAAGATTTTAGTAATTCACCACAGAGGCACAGAGTTCACAGAGGGTTTTTATTATAATGTTTTTCTCACTGTGCTCTCCGTACACTTGTATGGTTGAAGTGAAAGACTAAAATTTAACCGCAAAGACGCAAAGGGCGCTAAGAAAAATAAAAATTATTTTTATATAAAAGCTTTTCCCCGTGCTCTCCGCCTGTCCCGCCATAGCTTTAGCGAAGGCGGATGTACTCCGTGGTAAAAATGTATTATGTTATACTTTCTCAATGCCTTTAAGATACACAATCGATTGGAGAAAACATGGCATATCAAAATGATCTATCTGAAACAGGCAGCAATAAAAAGCGGCCAAATCCTCTGTTAATTGCCCTTATTATTTTTGGTGTTGTCATTGTAACCGCAATCGTTACTGTATGGCTGACCATGATGTTCCTCTTTCCAAAGGAGTTCAGGCCTGTAAAGCTGAGCGAGCGTGAAAAAATAACCCTTGAGCAAAAGATATCCAGACTTGACACAACAGGGATATCTGACAGAGTTGGTAGAGAAAATAAAAAAACCAAACCTGAAAAACCGGTAAAACCGGAGAAATACAGCGAAGAAGGGGCAGCAAGGGAGATAAGGTTTACCGAGCGAGAGATAAATGGCCTTATAGCCAATAACACTGACCTTGCCTCAAGGCTTGCAATAGAATTGTCTGATGACCTTGCCAGCGCAAAGCTCCTGATCCCAATGGAGCCGGATTTTCCGATCGTTGGCGGTAAAACCCTGAAAATAACAGCAGGTCTTGAACTTAAATATGTAAATGGTAAACCTGTTATTGCCTTAAGAGGCGTAAGCCTCATGGGTGTGCCAATGCCAAATGCCTGGCTTGGAAATTTAAAGAATGTTGACCTGGTAAAGGAGTTTGGTAGTGAGGCTGGTTTCTGGAAGTTCTTTTCAGAAGGTATAGAGTATATACGTGTTAAAGATGGGAAGATTACAGTAAGGCTCAGAGAATAAAAGAGCGGTCCTTCAGGAAAAAGAAATGGGGAAGAGGTTATTCACCTCTTCCCCATTAATCATGAATGGGTTAACCATTAACCCTATTTGAGGAGTTTTTTACGTCCAAAACCCGCAAGACCTATTAAGCCTGCGCCAAGAAGAAGCATTGTAGCGGGTTCGGGAACTGGGGCTGGCATCCTTACCAGGTAGTTCTGTCCGCCTTGTCCTTCATCAAGCCCGATAAATGTATCGCCATATAGCAACCCTGGACTTACAGCAAGCCACCAGTTATTTGTGTCCATATAATTGATACTATTACTTAGTATGCCATTTACAGTTGTTGGAAGATAAGCTGACTGGAAAAAACCGCTAGATAAATTGGTATCATTAAAATCAAATATAGTTTCCCATATTGCTACCTGGGCAGCGGCTTTATTAGTTAAATAATTCATTTCTGCGATTTTGGCGGCAGCCTGATATTTTGCTCTAATACTCTCATCAATTACATCAAGGGTAATCAAAGTATATGGACTTGAGCCAAGTATCCCAGGCGCATTTTCAACACAGAAAACCTCGTTGCTGAGCAGAAGGCCTAATCCACCATCAGATAATTCATAATCAAGATAATAGTCTCCAGAACTCGTATCAAAAGTTGCATTTCCAGTAGGTGATTTAGCTACTAAGTTCAAATTAACACCAGAAATAATATCTGCAATAGCAGAAACAGGAACAAGTAAAAACATTAACATTACTAACAACAGTTTAATCCTTTTCATAGTTTTTCTCCCTCGCTTACTCCAATTTATATTCAAAATAAAAATATTTTTTGATTTCTTGTTTACAGATATAGCAACTGCCATGCCAATATGGAAAATATTCGTCAATTATAAAAAGTCTAGAAAATAGCTATGAATACAGCATGTTACAGGCAGCAGATTTTAGGGTGGGAAATAAAATAGAAATAAAACCTAAAAGTGTGTAAAAGTTTGCCAAAAATTAGTGTAAAGTAATTCCTAACATTGGAAATAAAATATATAGAATAAAGGAGGGCTGAAGGCTCAAAGTTGGAAGGGGGAAGAAAGAGGCTGAAGTCTGAGGGTCAAAGTTCTTTTGTATTTCTTGCCAAAGAGGCTATTATATCCGGACTTCTGTAAATAGTTTATATGACGCCCCTTTGGAGCTTTGTTTTTTGTTATCGGTTTTTCTATTAATATGCCACCCCTTTGGGGTTAAAAACAATTTTCTACCTGAATTTTGTACCGGGTTTCGTAGTGCGGTAAAGAAAGCTCGTGTTTAAAGCTAAATTGGAATGATTTTACTCCGCAAGTCAATCAGCTATATGGAGAGAATTAAAATTATGAAAAGCCTTTTGATTTTATTGCAGAGACGGGTTCTATCCGCCGCCGCAGTATGGATATGGCGCATTGTCGTCAAGCTAAGGCGAAAAGCAAAATCCTAAAGCAATATCTCACGCAGAGGTGCAAAGAACACTAAGAAAATCAAATGCTTTTTAACATAATATTTTTTTTCTTAACTTTGTGAGCTTTGTGACTTTGTGTGAGAAATGATTTTTCGTCTTGAATTATGAATAGATGTTTTTCTCATGGATCTTTATCTTATATCCCCTACCAAGTAATATGTTTTCGGTACGATATTTTTGCTAACTTGTCGCCAATGGGCTATGGCGGGACAATAACCCGTCTCTACATAATAGATACCTGGTGTGAAACCCAGGCTTTAATCTCTATGGGCAAACAATAAAAGCGCCATAGGTGCGGTATATTAATAGAACTATATGTTTGCCATTATTATCAGCCCCATCGGGGCGAAATATTAATCACATTTATACTGCCCTCCTGTGATGCTGTGAATATCTCGGTGCTGTTTAACCCTTATCTTTGCTCACAAATTCTTATGAGAAGCCAAACAAGAAGCATTTCTGCATCTCAAAACCTTAAAAATCCTTCCTTTTTGAGGTTTTGAAGTGTTTGAGTTGATTTTTACATATTGTTGGCATATCTTCACCATGTTTTAAGAACATTACAACGTTTCCGGTCACACAGGCATTAAAATGCCTTGATGATATCTTATCAACTTATAATAAAGAGGGGGGATTATGAAACGTCTTAGTATTTATTTTATTTTAATGCTTTTTGTTGTGTCCATTATTATGGCTGGCAGCGCTACAGCACAGGATTCAAAGGTAGAGGTAAAGGCATGCTGCAATCGTGCAATGCTTCAGGCAGCAGTTGACAGCTATCTGGCTACCCAGTCGTCCGGGGATATCACAAAGATGGCGCTGGCGACCAGTGTTAAGTATATGGAAAACATGGAGCCCATTGCAAAGGAAAAGGGTTTATGGCATACCGCCCTTCCCATTGCATTCAGCCGCAGCTATCTTGACCCGGATATCTGCAAGTCATTTACCGAGGTAATTGTTACTGAAGGCGGCCACCCATATGTAATAGGGACAAGGCTCACTGTTGAATATGGGAAGATATCAGAGATCGATTCACTTGTGACAGACAAGGATGACTGGCTTTTCGATGCAGAAAAATACCTGAAATATTCCAAAATAGAAGACTGGAGCGTACTGCCCCCGGAAAAACGCAGCAGCAGGAGTTTTTTGATACAGGCGGGCAATTCATATCTGGATATCTTTTTTGACAAGAGTGTTATTGTGCCCTGGGGCAAACCATGCGCCAGACTTGAGGGCGGGGCATACACCCTTGAACCCTTTCCGGGCATGCCTGCACCAAAAGAGGAGCCGGGCTGCGATATAGGTATACCTGACAATGTGCCTATTGTCGGAAGGAGCTATCTTGTGGATGAGGAGCTTGGGGTGGTTAACATCTTTTGCCGTTTCGGGGATGCTCTCACAGGCATGCCTGATTCCCACACCTTCAGGCTTGTGGATGGCAAGATGCGGTATGTGCATACCCTGAGCGTTTCACCTCCCGGAGGTATGCAGATGCCAATGCCTAAAAGCATACCTTTGAATAATGACAAGCCAAAGGTGGAAGGGAAATAATAAGACAAGGAGGTAATCATTGCGGATGTGCATCCGCCATGATTACCTCCTTATTGGAATGGGTGGGGTGTTTAGTCAGGTTTAGATGACTATTTTCAAGGCTAATCACCCATATTTATTTCATTAATCTGATTTGCTGCCACTCTTAATCCCTCCGCCTCTTCATGTGAGAGGTAACCTGCCATTTCACGGATCAATTGTTCTGTGTTTTTGGTAAGCCCCAGCTTTTCATCGATAGCTTCATTTATGAAGGCATTTACAGACTTACCTGCTTTTTTAGATGACCGCTGTATCAGTTTTTCTTTGTCAGCCAAAATATTTAGTCGTAAAAACATATAGTAACCTCTGTTAGTCTTTTATTTTTGCTCATTTTATCACTTGATATTTAAAACATCAAAGACAGTGATTCTTTAAAATGTGAGGTTAAAAAAATCACCTTAATTTTACCGGGTGTCGTATCTAATTATTTTTTGGCATAAATTTGGTAACGTATGATATACACTTTGATAACCACGGCCGCTTTCATATAAAGCTATGGCGAGATAGGGGGGAAATGATGGTTGCGGAGATTTTTCTTTTAAGTTTTATTCCGTGTTCTCCGTGCTCTCCGTGCTCTCCGTGGTGAAAAAATGTTACAGTCTTTATGCCAATGAATATGTAACTGATCAATTATTTGTATAGAAGATAGAGGCTAATTTTGAAAATAATTATTCTGGGAGGATTCTTAGGTTCAGGCAAGACGACTGTTTTACTACAGTTTGCCAGGTACCTTGTTAATATGGAGCAGGCGACCAAAAATCAGATAAAGGTTGCTATTATAGAAAACGAAGTGGGTGAAGTGGGCGTCGATGACAAGGTGATCGCCAATGAGGGATTTTCTGTAAATAACCTCTTTTCCGGCTGCGCATGCTGCTCACTCGCAGGCGACCTTATTTACAGCATAAGAAACATAGAGGAAAACCTCGGCCCTGAATGGCTGATCATAGAGGCAACAGGCATAGCACACCCAGGCAGCATAAAAAACATCATTTCAAAAAGGCTTGAGATTCCTTCCTACATATTGACTGTAGCGGATGCAAAGAGATGGAAAAGGCTTGCAAGGGCAATGGAGACATTTGTTTCCGGTCAGTTGGAAGAGAGTTCAAAGGTGCTCTTGAACAAGGCTGATCTTGTAACTGATGATGAGCTGGAAGAGGTTAAGAAAAGCATCGCGAGTTATAACAGCGGGGTTGAGATCATATCTACAAACGCAAAGGATGTGTTGCCGGATCACCTGTGGGAAAGGCTGGTAGTTGAGGTAAAAGGGCTGTATGGAGTTAATTAAAAATATACTTAGCGGAGTCCGGCAGCATGAAGATTCACACAGAGGCGCTGAACAGGGCATCTATCCACCGGATGGGATCTCCACAGATTTTCATGATAAGGCCCTTGTCTGCTCCGCAAACAGGCATGTAACAGGAGAGATTGAAGAGATAAAAGAGAGGCTTGCCTTTGAGACAGGTGCGCTTGACAGATGGGTAGAAGAGGAGGGTGGCATAACAGGTCATATAAAGGCGATTGTAAGTGCTAACAGCCCTGTATGCAGGATCTCTGCAACAGCAGGAGAGGTTGATATAAAAGAGCTGCCCATAAAAAATTTTCATGTAAGCCTGGTGGCGATTGTTTTTGAGATTGAGAAGACGGATTTGGAGAAACGGGTTAAGTCTTTAATGGAAGGATTGGTAATAACATGAGGGGTTATTACCAGTGGCTTAAATACTGTAGCATCAATATTTGCGTCATTCCCGGCCAGGCGCATAGGCGCAAAGTTAAGGAGTTAATATACTGAATGCTATTTATTTGGTGAGAAATACGATATGTTTTTACGTATAAGGGTGGGGGTCTATACCCATAGAAGAGACAAGGCATGCCTTGTCTCTACATATATTCCTGTAAGGTATAAAACCTGCCCCTACGAAAACCGACGCGTGTGATCTGGTGAAAGGCTATTATAGGAAAAGATATGAACTTTAATATGAATAATAAGATTGCCCTTGTAACTGGGGCCGGGTCAGGCATTGGAAGGGCTATAGCCATTGCATTTGGTGAACATGGGGCTCATGTAATAGTAGCCGATATCTCACAAAAGTTAGCAGATGAAACAGTCAACCTCATTACCGCAAAGGGTGGCAAAGCGGTATTCAGGCACTGTGATGTCTCGAAATCTGAGGATGTTAAGAATCTCATAGAAAATGTTGTTAAAGATTATGGTCATCTGGATTATGCTGTTAACAATACAGGAATTCATAACCCAGATGTTGAGTTTCTGCCTGATGCAGATGAAGACCTCTGGGACAGGATAATTTCAGTAAATCTCAAGGGTGTGTTTCTCTGTATGAAATACGAAACGAAAGTCATGCTGGAGCGTGGATGCGGGGTTATTGTTAATATAGCCTCCATGTCTGGCCTATTAGGTGAACCTGGGTCATACGCCTATGTGGCATCAAAGCATGGGATTATGGGGCTGACAAAGACCGCGGCATATGAATTTGCAGACAAGGGTATCCGCATCAATGCGGTATGCCCTGCTGCGGTTGATACACCGGGTATGGCAGAAGCGCCGCCGGAATTTAGACAGAAGTATACAGATTCAAACCCTATGAAAAGAATGGCAAGGCCGGAAGAGGTCGCAGGGGCGGTTATGTGGCTCTGCTCTGATATAGCAGGGTTTGTAACTGGTACAGGATTAGTGATTGACGGTGGGGTTAGTACAGTATAAGGAGTTTTAAATGGAATATATAGATGAAATAATAAAAATAGTCGGCGATAAAAATATCTTCACTGACCGCGTAGAGTGTCTTTGCTATTCACGCGACATGTCTGTGCATCAGGGTATCCCTGATGCCATTGTGTTTCCATCTACCACAGAGCAGGTCTCTGCAATCATGAAACTTGCCTCGGAACATAAGATACCTGTTGTGCCAAGGGGCACAGGCACAAGCGTTACAGGGGCAGTGCTTGCCATAAAGGGCGGGCTGATCCTTGATCTCCACCTCATGAATAATATCATCGAGATCAACAAGAAGGATTTTTACGCACGCGTTGAGACAGGTGTAATATGTGATAACCTGAATAAGGTGCTTGCAGAGGATAATCTCATGTTCCCTCCAAACCCGGGAAGCGAGGTTATTGCAACCATAGGAGGCATGGTATCTACTAACGCGAGCGGTCACAGGGCGGTTAAATATGGCACCACCCGCGACTATATAAAGGGCTTAAAGGTGGTACTCGCTGATGGCAGGATTATAGAGACAGGCACGATCGCCCCCAAGTCATCACTTGGCTATGACCTTACCCACCTCTTTTCTGCGGCTGAAGGAACCCTGGGAATCATCACCGAGATAACAGTTAAAATAATGCCAAAGCCTGAATACAGCGCACTTGCAATGGCCATATTCGGCAGTATCAATGCTGCTGTTGAGGCGGTTACTGAGATCTCCACATCAGGGATAAAACTTGCCGCATGCGAGATCATGGACAACTTTGCACTCAAGGCTGTAGAAAAGGCGCTTGGCAGGGATACCAGCAAAATAGAGGCAATGCTGCTTATGGAGGCGGATGGTGCTGAGCCTGTGGTTAAAAGGGATATGGCCCGTATGGAAGAGATATGCAAGGGCCATGATGGTATGGAATTCACATGGAGTGATGACCCCGTAAAAAGGGAAGAGATGATGAAGGCAAGGGGCGGGCTGGTGCCTACTCTGTCGCGTATCAAACCGGGAAACCGTATGATCTCCATTACAGAAGACCTTGGCGTACCATCCACGCGTATCCCTGAAACAATTAAAAAGGCACAGGCAATATCAAAGAAGTACGAGATACTTATTACATCATTCGGCCATGTGGGTGATGGAAATATCCACACCACCTTTGTGGCGGATGTAAGAAGCAGGGATGACTGGAACAGGGTTAAGGGTGCATCTGAAGAGCTTTTTAATGCAGTGCTGGAGGCAGGCGGTACAATCACTGCCGAGCATGGCACTGGTCTTGCGCGGGCCCCCCACATAGAAAGGCAACTGGGCGAGGGGCTTAATGTAATGCGGAGTATTAAAAAGGCGCTTGATCCGCTTAACATATTGAATCCAGGCAAGATGAACCTTGATGATGGCGCAATACCGGGTATCTTTGACCATTTTGCATATAAGCAGTTCATGGAAAACCCTGATGCTGTAGATTCCTATGGCTCTGATACTGATAATGAGCTCCTGGGTTGTATTCAGTGCGGTTACTGCCGTATGGGGTGCCCCACCTTTAACGTTACACACAGAGAGTCAAGAAACGCCAGGGGCCGCAACACGCTGGCCTATTATCTTATGACAGGGGAGGAAAAGCCATCAAAGGAGATGGCAGAGGCATTTTATACCTGTGCCACGTGCCAGACATGTACCTATTACTGCCCGGCCCTCATTAAGGTGGATGACATTGTACAGGGCGCAAGGGAAAAATTGTTCAGGGAGGGCTTTGGGTCAGAAGCTGTTATTGCTCTAAGAAAAAATATCTTCTCAAACGAGAATGTTTACGGCAGCCCGAAAGAGGAGAGGATAGAGGTATATCCCCCTGCGCTTCTTGAGATAGCAGAAGGGGGTGCGTTAAAAGAAACAGCAGAGACACTCCTCTTTATGGGGTGTGTGCCAAGCTATTCTGATACAGAGATGGTGCCCAGCCTTTTGAAGCCCCTTGATGCAGCAAAGGTTGATTACACAGTGCTTGGTGAAAACGAGGGGTGCTGCGGCCTTCCCCTTTATCTGATGGGGGCGGCTGGTGACTTCAATGCCCATATGCAGAAGATGATCCAGAGAATAAAAAAGACAGGGGTAAAGGAGCTGGTGACGCCATGTGCAGGATGTTACAAGGCATTTAAAAAACTATATGCGAAAAGTAGTGACTTTGATCTGGAGGTATACCACTCTGTCCACTACCTTGAAAAACTGATAAGGGAGAAGAGAATAAAACTCAAAGAGGGTTTTACAAAGAGGATAACATACCATGACCCGTGCGACCTCGGGAGGTCTTTTAAGATATTTGATGAGCCACGGAACATAATCAACAGTATCCCCGATGTTAATTTTGTTGAGATGGAGAGAAACAGGCTCCTATCACGTTGCTGCGGTGGTGGAGGGCTTATCATGGCAAATGACCATAATCTTGCAAAGGATGTTGCAACAGTAAGGGTAAGGGATGCCCTTGATGTGAACGCTGAGCTTATTATCACAGGTTGTGCTGCCTGCAAGGATAACCTTACAAAGGGGGCAAGGGCCATACCAAAGGAAAAGCGCAGGAATATCAAGGTTATTGATATTACCGAGCTTGTTGCACAGTTGATGGTTGAGTAGATAAGGCCGCTTAACATTTTTACATGGAGATAAAAGGTATCCAGAATTATCTCCCTGATGTAACTTCTTTTTACTGTTTGACAGGTTCGACCCTGCGGTTTTTCTGTTTCCCCTCCTCTGTACTCTATTTAATCCGGCTGTGAGCAAGAGGATCAGGCTGTCATGAATCCGGTAAACTGTCAAAAACAAAGGGATGTCACTATCTGTTTTGTGTCTAAAGACAGATAACTATTTGATATTATGTGATAAAAAATGTGCCATCTGCTGGCATATTATATGCAAAATACAATTCAAGCCTTGCTCAGACCAGTATCTTAAGATAGCGACAGGTGGAGTGAATAATTAAAGATCCTATAATTATTTTTTAAAATCAGCGTGGCAAGTTTTTTCAAGATTTTTTTACCTGTGTGTGAATCGTGAAAGGAGGTATTTATGTTTCTTAAATCTATCCTGGTCGTAATTATTTTATCCCTATCCTCAAACCTCTTTGCCGCTGAAGATCTGAAAAGCGCCCTTAAAGAGGGAAAGGCCAGTGGCCAGTTCAGAACATACTTTTTTCAAAGAGATTATGACACAAGAAACACACGGGAGGATATCGCGACAGGAGGTATGGTTTATTATAACTCAGGGGAGCTTTATGGCATAAGCCTTGGCCTTGCTTTTTATACTGGCCAGGGTATGGGGCTTAATGATGATGACAAGGATGTATATGGTCTGCTGGACAGGGGGGCGAATGGCGATCATGAAAACTTTACTGTTCTGGGAGAGGCTTATATCAAGGCAGCATTTTCTGATACAACCCTTAAACTTGGAAGGCAGGAGCTTGAACTCCCATGGGTAAACACGGACGATAACAGGCTTACCCCCCAATCCACAAACGCATATACAATCACCAACAACAGCATTAATGTCCTTGAACTCCTCTTCTCCTATATCACAAGGATGAGAGGCAAGGCATCCGAGTCTTTTGTGAGCATGACCGAATATGCGGATATACCTGCTGACAAACATGTGGCTGCATTTGGCCTGACCTACAAAGGTATTAGTGACCTTGAGATCCAGGCATGGAACTTTCATGCAGAAGATTTTATCAATAACATTTATATGAAGGCGATCTACTCAGGTGAAACTTATAAGGGCCTTGCATGGCATTTAGCAGGGCAATATCTGAAGCAGGATGATACAGGTGATAGTTTAGGTGGTATGGTAGATACTTATATGTATGGCCTTGAGGCAGGTATTAAAAAGCACGGGTTATCATTCAGCCTTGCGGTGTCAGATATAGGAGATAATGATATCTTCTATCCCTGGGGTCATGATTTTATGGTGTCAGCTATAGTAAATGACCTTTATCAGGCAGAAGGCAAGGGATGGATGGCAACCCTGGCTTATGACTTTGCTGAGGTGGGCATACCTGGGCTTACCTCAAAGATTGTTTATGCTGACATGGACACACCGGACAGCGGCAGAAATGCGAGCACGGATGTGACAGAGAAAGACATAACCCTTACATATAAATTCAAAGGTCTTCTTGAAGGGTTAGGAATAAGGACAAGGTACGGGATCATAGGACAGGATGAATCCATTGGGGGTGAAGACTATAATGACCTGAGGATACAACTGACCTATGATTTTGAGATATAACCTAATTTTGAGGAGCGAAAAATGAGATGGTTGAGTGATCAGAAGATTGGCGTAAAGCTTGGAATCGGCTTTGCTGTAATGATTTTTTTTATGATCTTTATCGGGGCGAGAGGTTACCTCAATGTAAAAAGTATATATGAAAATCTTGATGAGATATTTTCTGTAAGTCTACCTGCCCTGGACAAGCTGATTGAGGCAGACAGGGATCTTCAGCAGCTCCTTGTGGCTGAAAGAACCATGATATTTGCAGATGCGACATCAGATACATTCAAGAAACTTATTGCTGATTATGATGAAAATATGCGGCAGTCTGATGAACGCTGGAATATTTATAAAGGGCTGGCTTCTACAGATGAGGAAAAACAGCTTATACCCAAATATGATGCGGCCAGAAAAGAATGGCAGGTGCTTACGAAGAAGGTTGTGGAGAGCCGAAGGTCTGACACAAGCGAGGGCAGGAGTGAGGCCATTGATTATACCCTTGGGCCTGCAATGGAAAAGTTCGAGGATATGAGGGAATACATCAATCAACTGACAGAGATCAACCTGAAGCTTGCAGAGGAGTCAAGCATAGAGGCAGGAACAACATACAGAAATACCATAATTACCTTTTTTATTATAATCGCTATAGGTGTATTGATAGGACTATTGATGGCCTTTATACTGGGCAGGGGGATCACAAAACCTGTCAAGGCAGCAATAGCAGGTCTGAGGGACATAGCAGAGGGAGAGGGTGACCTTACAAGGCGGCTTAACATATCCAGTAAAGATGAGGTGGGGGAGCTTGCAAGATGGTTTGACACATTCATAGGAAAACTACAGGGGATTATCAGTGACGTTGCACAGAGTACAAACACACTGGGGGTATCATCAAAAGACCTGTCCGGTTTATCCTCCGAGATGTCAGAGGGCACAGGCAACATCTCATCAAAATCAAGGACTGTTGCATCTGCCTCTGAGCAGATGAGTTCAAGCATGGTTTCCATAGCTGCCTCCATGGAACAGGCATCAACCAACCTTGACATTGTGGCATCATCAGCAGAGGAGATGAGCGCGACTGTAAACGAGATCGCCAAAAATGCTGAAAACGCAAGGGGGATTACAGGAAAGGCTGTTACCCAGGCAGGGAGCGCCACTGCCAAGGTGGATAAGCTTGGAGGGTCTGCAAAAAAGATAGGCAAGGTTACAGAGGCTATAACAGAGATATCAGACCAGACTAACCTGCTTGCGCTTAACGCAACTATAGAGGCTGCCCGTGCAGGTGAAGCAGGAAAGGGTTTCGCCGTTGTCGCAAACGAGATTAAAGAGCTGGCCAAGCAGACTGCGGAGGCTACAGAAGAGATAAAGACACTGGTAAAGGATATACAGGATGATACATCAGGGACTGTTGTGGAGATCAGCGAGATAACAAAGATAATAAATGATGTTAATGAGATTGTTACCATGATTGCAACCGCTGTTGAGGAGCAGTCAACCGCCACAAGGGAGATAGCCGGTAATGTCTCTCAGGCATCACAAGGTATAACCAGCGTTAATGAGAACGTTGCCCAGAGTTCAACCGTCTCAAATGAGATCGCAAAGGATATCGGTGATGTTAACAGCCTTGTTGATGATTTGAACAACGTGGGTGCTAACGTGAATAAAAGCGCAGTGGAACTGAATGGCCTGGTAGAAAGGTTATTAAGTATAGTTGGCAGGTTTAAGACATAGGGCTGCTGTATAAAAAATATGCTCGAATGTTTAATTCAGGGCTCTTTTAATAAAAATGAGGTTATTAAATACCATAAACAGTAACATGTAAGAGATGATATTGGTTCTTTCTCTGTAACCAAATAATGACAGCGCCATAGGTGCGGCATATTAATAGTTATATGTACATCATTGTTTTCAGCCTCTTTGAGGTCGATTGTGATAATGTGTACTTTAAATGGCGCAATAGACGGTGGCCAGATCGGGCCGAATTTATCGTGACGTGCTTCAATAACAGATGCCATCAAGCGACCGATTCCAATACCATAACACCCCATGATAGGTGTGCATTCATTACCCTTTTCATCCAGATAGCGCATTCGCATCTTGCCAATCATCTTAATACAGGAAGGATAATGCTCATAAAATAACCTCTCCTATCTATTGCGCTCCTTCGGCTATAAGACTTCCTCTTAAGGTTCCGGTGCAGACAAGTTCACCTTTTTACCATTCCCCGTCCTCAAAGGTAAAGGGCATCTGACTGCCTGCGACCGTGGCGGTTCCGTTCATCTCAACCATACCGTTGTAACATATGGAGGCCCGGTTTAAAAACGCCGTGGGTATCAGTCCTGTTTCGATGTTTTTTGTGTAGCCGTTCTGGCAGGCGACATAGGTGCCGAAAACATAATTTGACCAGCATGCATACCTGTTATTGAGATCGGGTATCCTGGATATTCTTTTCCAGCGTCCTGTAACAGTGGGGGCGCCAAACGGACTTCTTCCAATCATAATGGAGCTCATCTCATACCCCTGTTATGGACAATTATCTCTGCTTTTGAACCGCCATCCCACTCTACAATACCTGTGCAATCTGAATTTACAGTAATCTTTCCCAAAAAGTTTTTCTGACATAAGCTCCTGTATTGCTACAGGTTTAAGTAATTCCAATATTAAAAAAGCAATACTGAGTAACGATTTGATTACCCACAAAATGGCCAGTCTTGTCCTGCATCTTAATATTTCCATAGGTTACCCCTCCTTTTTTTGCCCTGTGATCCATCGGAAACACTTTTTAATATTCCATAAAATACCTGGATGTTGCCATGTTCATTAAAACATTCATAGGTGACATGGACAATAGCTTCATCTCCGGAAAGAACGGCTGTTTCTTTCACGCAGACTCGGCCACTCTTCTTGGTGATTCCTTTTAATGAAAAACTAAAGTCAGGATCAGAAAAATAAACCCAATGCCACCCCAGGTTCTCTCAACGTGATGCAGGTTATAGATATTGAATTGTGTAAAGTTGTGAGTAGAAATAGCGCTTGAATGGCAAATTTATATGGCGTTCAATGTTTCATGTCAATTGAAATTCCTGCATTAAGCAGGAATACCTGAAGGGTGGCGCAGGAGTAGACAATCAGACAGTCGAGATGTATGAAAAGAGCCTGGAACATAACCTTAAAAGGATATCAGAAGGAATTCAGCTATAACAGCTATGGATTCCGACCCGGAAGGGGCTGCAAGGATGCCCTTCTCAGAAAGCGTAAAGGAGGAAACGGTCGAGTAGAGGCAGTGATCATCAGCGCTGGCCGAATGCTTTCTTTACAGAGAAGGGGTTATTCTCATTAACCGCAGCCTTTTCAGAACCCTGTCAATCCTGTAACAGGTGAAGTGCCAACTGGAGAGCCGTGAGCGGGAAAACCGCCCGCACGGTTCGGAGGGGGGAGGACCCCTGGGTATTCAACCAGATCTTCCTACCCCTATCACCAGGATAAGGCGACTCGGTAGGCTGTTTTTCCAAATAAATTATTTAATCCAATCATTTCCTGTTAGCGGGTATTTTCCCATAACATAGCGGTGAATGGGGTTGTAAAACACCCAGTATCTTCACTTTTGTTCTCCGCTAATCGGTTTTTTAAATGGTGTTCCTCGCTTTATCTCCTGCACAACAGGATCAGTCTCATACATAGTCATATATACCTTGCGCCCTGTGTCTGTTGCAAGGTACGGGATTGATGCGGCCATCAGCATGGGGAAGATACGCCTCAAATCATCGGTTGTGCCGGTGCTGGATACTGTTGTCTTCCAGAGCTGCACTTCTGTTTCATCCTTTTTAAACTGACTGTAATCATAGGCCGTAATAACCGCAAACCTCATATAGGTTGTTACAGAGTCTATATAGCTATTGTAGCCAATAAAGCCATATGAGGGGGTGTATGTTGTATATGTCCTGTAACTTGTCTTGCCATCTGTCGTGGTCTCTGCGACGCGGGTTCTAGATGCGTAATAACCTGTCCTGCCCCAGACAGGCATATCATATGAGTACAGATGCGTCTCAGGGTCACCCATTCCATAGGCCAGGTATATGGCCACATCGGCATCATCCTTTGACTCTGTGTACACATATCCCTTTTTATTAAGCACGCGCTTAAGATATTCCGCATACTCCTTGAACTGAAGGTCTGCCTCTGTTACACCCTGGTTACCTGGTAAAAGCAGGTACGTCTTTTTTGAGTCTGCACCCGAAGCAGCTAGTGAATCAACAGCTATACTGAACCTTGCCCTGCCAAAATTGGAGAGGGTCGAACAGCCGCACAGGGCGAGTATGCACATGAGTGTAAATATTTTTTTGAGTTTCATGAAAGCCTCCTCTTAATGACATTATAGATTTGTAAAATCACTCTTTTTTTGTCCCTTTCATTATAAGTCCGAAAAAGAACATGAAAAGGCCAAAAAATGCGCCGGCAAAAAATGGCCCCCTGATGCCCCACAGGGTTAATGCAAGCCCCATTATAAGCGGGCCCAAAGTCTGACCCAGGCGAAGCACCATGCCGTTTATGGACATAAATGTTGCCCTGTGTTCCACAGGCGCAAGCCCTGCCAGCAGTGTCTGGATGCATGGTATGTTAACACCATGCCCGATCCCGAATATGGCCATCGGTATAAACATGAACCAAATGCCGGGCATAAACGGGATCAATAATACCGCAAGACTGTACAGGAGAAAAGAGTACCGGAATATTACACGCGCGTCAAATCGCTCTGTAATTCTACCGATCTGGGAAGACATTACAGCCGTGATAAATGACATGGAGGTAAAGATCATACCTATTTGAGCGGATGATGCATTAAAGGAGCGGGCCATAAGTATCGGTATATATGTGAGACATGTGCCATAGAGTATAAGAAAGAGTGTGACGCTTGCTGTAAAAAGCACCAGCACCTGTCGGTTCATCATGCTTTTTAAGGCCCCTTTAAACTGGTCAATGATCCGCTCATCATTTATGATTACAGGGGTCTTAAGAAAAAATAAAACGACAAACCCCATTGGTATGGCAAATAGCGGCAGGAAAAAGGGCCAATTCCACCCGATCATGGCAAGCGCCCCGCCAATAGCAGGGTAAGAGGCAGTCCCGATGCTGAGCACGCTGGCATTATAACCCATTGCCTTTGTCCTTTGCCTGCCTGGAAATATGTCGCCTATCAGTGTGACATTCATGGAACCCAGGGAGGCCGCCCCTATCCCCTGAAACATCCTCAATAAGAGCATTGTATTAAAATCCCTGCTAAAGGCGCAGGCTGCGCCTGCAATCCCAAATAGAAACAGGGATGGTATAAGCACCCTTTTTCTGCCGTAATGGTCTGCAAGTATGCCCAGCACAGGGGTAAGTATGACACCGGGCATGGTAAAGACTGTAATAAGCAGGCCGACTGAACGGGCTGATATGTTTAGCTCCTGCATTATTTTCGGGAAGGCGGGTGTAATACTGGCCACACCCATTACAGAGGTGAGTGTCACCCCGAATATTATCCGGAGATTTTTATCCAGATAGAGTCTCCCGCCCGGTGTTGAATTCATGCCACTATTACCCATGATTATCCAGGTTAGAGGTTGCCTCTCTATATGCCCATTAACCTTAGCATATCATTATGTATGTGGCTGTTTGTTGCAAGTATGCTCTTTAACCAGGGGTTAAAGCCCTTTCCGCTAAAGTCACTTATCTCACCGCCTGCCTCTGTGAGTATGATACTCCCGGCTGCCGTGTCCCAGGGTTTTAAATCCTGTTCCCAGAACCCGTCCAGCCTGCCATTAGCCACATAACAGAGATCAATGGATGCAGCACCCGGTCTTCTCAACCCCTGTGCCTCCACAATGATCCTTTTCAGGCGGCCAATAATCTCGTCGCTCTTTTTATCAATATCATAGGGGAACCCGGTGGCAACAAGGGCATCCCTGATATTAGCTGTTGCAGATACATTTATTGATTTTTTATTAAGAAAGGCTCCCTTTCCCTTTTCAGCCTCAAAGAACTCATCCATGACCGGGTTATAAACAACACCTGCCACAACCTCATCACTGACCATGAACCCTATTGATACGGCAAAAAATGGGAATGAGTGGGCAAAATTGGTGGTGCCGTCAAGGGGGTCAATAACCCATTTGCGATCGGATATCTTACCCTGCTCTCCACCCTCTTCCGCAATGATCATATCATCAGGGAATGCCTTTGTTATTGCTGAAACAACCGCCTTTTCTGACAGAAGGTCTGCCTCTGTAACAAGGTCTCGCTTACCCTTTTTTCTGATCTCTTCAAGGTTCCCGTAAAAACCCTTTATGATCCTGCCCGCTTCAAGCGCTGCTAAGCGGGCTGTTTCCATCTCTTTATTGTACATATGAATAATCCTTTTATATTTAGACATCTTATTTTAAAAGGTATCTGTAACATATAAAAAACAAAAATTAATAGTTAATCTGGATGGACACTAATTATACACAATCCTTTCCTTCGGCTTTTTATCCAGCTCCTCCCTTACCGCACAGGCGACAGTCTCTGTCAGGTACGGTTTTTTAAGGTATGCCCCTGCACCCAGCTCAAGTGCTCTTTTGAGACGATCCGTTTCAGCATAGCCGCTTATGATTATTACCTTTTGTTCAGGCCTGAGTTCATGGATCTTCTGGTATGTATCAAGTCCATCCATTCCCTTCTGCATAACCATATCCAGCAGGACAAGGTCAGCAGGATGATCTTTAATATAATCAAGGGCCTCTTCGCCGTTTGATTTCACTGCCACTGAATAGCCAAGCATGGTCAATATCTTTGTGGCTATCTCCCTCTGCTCTTTAACATCATCCACAACCAGTATAGATTCACCCCTTCCATTTTTAAGGGACAGGGCAGGCCTCACCTTTTTTTCAGGCAGGGGTTCATGGGTTATTGGGAAGTAAAGACGAAATGTGGTGCCACGTCCCTTTATACTGTCCAGAAAGATATAGCCCTCATGATCTTTGATTGAATTCCATACAATGGTCATACCCAGGCCTGTCCCGCTTCTCCCCATCTCTTTCTTGGTATAAAAGGGCTCAAAGATCTTCTCCTTTTCCTCTTCTGAGATGCCTTGACCCTCATCAGAGACCTGTAAGAGGGCATATTCACCCTCGCTCATTTTACTGTCAGGCCGGTTTTCCACAGTAATTATTTCACTGGAGGTCTTTATAACTATTTTACCACCTTCCGGCATTGCCTCAGCGGCATTGGAGACAAGGTTTGTAATGGTCTTTGCAAAATGTACCGGAAACCCCTTTATCTTGAGGGGTGTTCCCTCATGCTCCACCCTGATATCAGCCTTCGGGTGAAAGATTTTGATCCTTTCCACCTCCGGGCCTGCAACACACTCAGCAACAATATTGTTTATATCAAGCACCTCTTTATTTGCCACCCTCCTCCTTGAAAGGGTAAGGAGATCTTCAACGATGGCTGCTGCCCTGAGACCTGATTTTTTTATGGTTTCCAGGGGCTTTCTCAACGGGCTATCTTCAGGTGTGTCTAAGAGGAGCATTTCAGGGTAATTGATTGATGCCGCAAGCACATTATTGAGGTCATGTACCACGCCCCCTGCTACAATACCCACAAGTTCCATCTTCTGCGCCTGCTCAAGCCCTGTTTTTAGCCTCCTTGTTTCATCGAGGGCATCGCTTAATGCCCTGTTTGTTGTGAGGAGCTCTGTGTTCTGCGTATTCAGGTCTCTGACAAGCCCGGCAAGCTGACTGTTTACCTTTGACATGATAATGACAATGAGCCCTGTTAAAAATACCATGCTTACAGTGCCCAGTATCCAGGAAAAAGGGGATTGTATATATCCAAGGATATCCAGGTTTAATGTCAGCATACCCTTAACAAAAGAAGCGCCGACAACAGCTACAGCGACTGAACTTAACAGGACAGATATTATCCCGCCACGGGTTCCATAGAACACTGTCACCACAATACAGAAAATAAGCATCATTGCTGAACTGTATCCGACAAGACCAAATTTTGACAGACCTGATACGGCAAGTAAAAAAAGGATGCCTGCCAGGAGGATTGACTTTATTGTGTGAGGAAGGTGTTTTTTATAGAGGGAAATCCATAAGACTACGATATAGGAGAATATATGAATATAGAGGAAGTTTTGCCATCCCATAGAGAACACCCTTGAAAGGGATGCTGCAAGAACAAATGCGCCTATATAGTTAAGGCACATTAGTACACGGTCAAGCTGCTCTTCATGAATTTTTTTCATTACATCTTCATTATTACCCATAATTACCTCCCTGGTTTCAACTGTAATTAAAAAGGAATAGGATCTATCGCTGCTTCAGTTTATTATGGTTTTGCACCTATTGTGATTTTCATACCTGAAAAGTCTATGTTCAGGACATTATATTCCCCCTTTATAGTCAGATATTGTTATGAAATGGTGACAGCAGAAGGAGTATGACACCTGAACCAGCCTTTGCGGGCATAAGGGTATTTGACTGTGGACAAAAAACTTGATCATTAAAGCCGCTAAATGGAAATTAATGGAAAAAAATGCCTGTACAACTAATTATGTATAATGTATTTGTACGCGTGTTTCAAAAAAAAGCAAAGTAATTTTGTTTTTTTTTGATCCGACTGGTAAATACTGTATCTCAAGGCAGCAGCTGATATTATGACACCAGAAAAAATAATTTTACAGTCAGCCGGGTCATTATCTGTAGGCATAATCGCCCTTCTCATGTTTACCCTGCAAAGCCTTCTTTTTTTAAAAAGGAGAGAAAAAACCTGGTACGCATGGAGCGCTGCCATATCATTTTCCGCTGTTCTTTACACAACAGGAATTTTTATAGAGTATAACACCCCGGCAGGGCCGCTCAACCGCTTTTCCGGCATCCTTGAATTTGCCGCACTGATCCTTTTGATTCACTGCATGTATGGCTTTACCTATTCGTACCTTGGTATGAATGCGAAGAGATACCATCTGATAGCAGGGCTATTTCATCTACTTATCATGACACTATTATGGGCCACAGACCTGATTGTCTCTTATGAGTTTTCCACATGGCAGTTTCTGTTCCTTAAGTCACCCTATGTGGAGCCCTCCATAGGTATTATTGGCCCTTTTTTTATGCTTTATATCGCTGCTTCTGCTCTATATGGGATGATATTATGGATAAGGCACAGGCAAACAGAGGTTAAATATCGAATAATATTTCTGTCAGGCATGGGTTTTTGGATTATACTCGGTATTCATGACGGGCTTGCTGCATCCGGTGTATCAACCATTCAATATATGATGGAATACGGGTTTCTTGGCTTTGCCTTTACAGTCCTGTGGGTTGTTATCAACAGCTATATGGATACGGAAACCGATGAAAAATACCGCCTGATTACTGAGCATGCAAATGAAAGTATCATTATAGTGCAGGATGAAAAGATCGTTTTTGGCAATCCCGCCTTCTGCAATCTTATTGGTGAACCCTTGACCGATTTATCTTCTTTAACTTTTTATGAGATGATGAATCCAAAAGACCGGGAATTTTACACCAATGTCTACTTTTCACTTTTAAAAGGAGAGGCCCCTCCCGGCAGGCACACCATGTGTGTTAAAGAAAAGGGGGGCGAAGAGCGGTTTCTTGAAATAGTTATAACCGCAATAACATACAGGGGGAGGGCTGCCGCTCTCGGGGTTATGCGTGATATCACTGAACAAAAAAAAGAGGCAGAGGCGCTTCGGGACACAGAAGAAAAAGTGCTAAGGTTGAAAAAGATGGAGTCCCTTGGCCTGCTTGCCGGAGGGGTTGCCCATGATCTTAATAATGTGCTTTCAGGTATAATAAATTACCCTGAACTGTTGCTGATGGACATTGGTCAGGATAGCCCCCTGAGAAAACCGCTTGAAGGGATAAAGAGCTCCGGGGAGCGTGCAGTAGCCATTGTGCAGGACCTGCTTACAGTGGCAAGGGGAGTAGCCATTCAGAAAGAGCCGTTAAATATTAATGATATAGTTATAAGCTATCTTGACTCCCCTGAATATACAAAACTTAATCAATTTCATTCCGGGGTCACAGTGAAAACAGCCCTTGACCCTGATCTGCCAGATATTGAAGGCTCACCGATCCATATAAGAAAGGTGATAATGAACCTTGTTTCAAATGCGGCAGAGGCAATCAGTGATAAAGGTAATATACTGATATCCACCATGCCCTGTTGTCTTGAAAAGCCGGTAAAAGGCTACGATACTTTAAATACAGGGGAGTATCTGATGCTTTCTGTGGCTGATAACGGGCCGGGGATCGATCCAGAGGATATGGAAAGGATATTTGAGCCCTTTTATACAAAAAAGGTTATGGGGAGGAGCGGTACAGGCCTTGGGCTTTCAGTTGTCTGGAATGTGATCCATGATCACAAGGGGTATATAGATGTAACGAGCAGCAGTGAGGGCACTACATTCAGCCTCTACTTCCCTTCATTGAAACTGGTTGATTCCAGAAGAAGATTTGCGGTTCCTGTCAGTGAGTATCAGGGGAATAATGAAAAAATTATGGTCGTTGATGATGTTGATGCGCAGAGGGACATTACATGCAGCATGCTGGAGAGGCTCGGCTATGAGACAATTGCTGTATCGAGCGGTGAAGAGGCGGTTTCCCGTATCAAAAATAATCCTGTTGACCTTGTGCTGATTGACATGATCATGGAGCCTGGTATAAACGGTAAAGAGACTTATGAAAGGATGTTAAAAATCAGACCCGGACAAAAAGCTATAATAGTGAGCGGTTTTGCTGAGACAGATGATGTAAAAAAGACACTTAAAATGGGGGCTGGCAAGTACTTGAAAAAGCCGTTTTCATTTGAGGATATTGGACTTACAATAAAGGCGGAACTTAAAAGAAAGGCCTCTTAACCATTCGACAACAAGGAGAATAATATGATCCAGACCTCTATAACACCTTCGGCAGGGAAACGTCTGATTGCAAGATCCATTGTCTGTCACCCGGCGATCAGGGAAGCGCTTACATCCGGGACCATCGTTGTTGTTGCAGGCACCACAAATGGATATGTAGCAGAGGAGCTGCTTGCTGCATGCGGAGATGAAAGTGGGTTTTCCCGCAGACGTTTCTTTCGCGGCATAACACTCCCGCCCTATCAGAAGATTACTGATTCAGGAAGGATATCAGATGAGAGCCGTTTTCCCGGGGACATTATTATCCAAAAAGGGACAATCATAAAGGGAAAGACCATATTTGATGTGGTTGATGAACTCAGGGAAGGGGATGTTATCCTTAAGGGCGCCAATGCAGTTGACCTGATACATAAACAGGCTGGGGTTCTGATCGGCGATGCAAAGGGCGGCACCATTGTAGCAGCATTACAGGCCGTTACAGGAAGACGTGTGAGGTTCATCCTGCCTGTGGGCCTTGAAAAACGGGTCTCAACAGACCTGAATATCATAGCAAATTTATTGAATACACCAGGGGCATCGGGTGCCAGACTGCTTCCGGTACCGGGAGAGGTTGTAACAGAGCTGGAGGCAGTTAATATACTCACAGGCGCCAGCGCTGAGCTGGTTGCAGCAGGCGGTGTTTGCGGGGCAGAGGGCACAGCATGGCTTGCAATATTAGGCTCTCCTGAGCAGGAAGAGGCGGCAAAAGAGCTTTTTACCGATATCAGGAAAGAGCCCAATTTCACGCTGTAAACAGGTATAGGAGGAAAAATGAAAGCCGGTATAGGGTATGCAAACATAGCTGATGGAATGTCCTCTGGCAGGAAGGTTGCTGAAAATGCTGTCAAAGATGGCAATATTGTTAACCCCGGTATTGTTATTGCCTTTGCAAGCGGTAACATTGATCATTACCAGTTTTTTAATGGTATCAGGTCTGTGGTGGGCCATGATGTGCCTGTTATCGGGGGTTCTGCAATCGGTGTTATCACAGGCACGGAGATCTCTTACGAGGGATATCCCTCAGCTGCGGCGGTAATAGAGTCTGATACCCTCAAACTGGAATTGGGTGTAGCAGGGGATCTTGATAAGGATGAAAAAACCGCTGGTGAAACCCTGGGTTCAAGATTTACAGATACAGGCAAGCTTTTATTGATATTATATGATTCGGTAAAAAAAGGTCCATCAGAATCCGGGCCGCCCGTGATAAATGCATCACGGCCCCTGATCAGGGGAATAGAGAAGAAGCTGAATCAAGAAATACCGATCCTTGGCGGAGGAGTTATCGGCGATTACGGGTTTGGCACTACATGGCAATTTTGCGGCTCATACGTGGCCAATCAGAGCGTTGCAGGGTTAATGCTTGGCGGTAAATTTACACCATATTACCGGATTATGCATGGCTGCATCCCCAAGGATGGGATTTATCACAGGGTTACAAAGGCGGAAGGCCCGGTTATTTATGAGCTGGATGGAAGGCCGGTCGTGAAAATCATAGATGAACAATATGGAAGCAGCGAATGGCGTAAACAGACCCCTGTTCACCGTCTCACCCTTGCCATAAACCATAGCGAAAAATATGCGGACTTCACAGAGACAGACTTTGTAAACAGGCTGATTTCAGGGGCATTGCCTGATGAAAAAGGGATAGTGCTTTTTGAACCTGATATAGAGGAGGGTGATGAGGTATTGTTTATGCTGCGCAACGGGGCAATGATGATAGGTTCCGCAAAAAAGAACACGCTGGAATTATTTGAAGAGATAGCCTCAAGGGGTGAAAAACCGATGTTCGGTCTCTATATAGATTGCGCAGGGAGGACTGCGGTTTACTCTGAAACCCTTTCTGAGGAGGCATCAGAAGTGCAGAAGGTTTTCAATCAGCACAATGTTCCTCTGCTGGGGTTTTATTCCGGGGTCGAGATTGCGCCGGTTCAGGGTAAAAGCAGGGGGCTTGACTGGACAGGGGTTTTACTGGTACTTGCACAAAAATAATATATGACAACGGGTTTCAGGGATAAAGATGGGAACAGAACTTGAAGAGGCCAGAAAAGAGGCTGAATATTACAAAAAGGTTGCTCAAAATACCGGGAACCTGTTTCTAAGAGAGACAGAGGAGCTGTCAACCCTTGTCAACCGGATCAGGGGCGTTGAAAAGGCACTGAGAGAAGGTGAAGAAAGGCTCCGCAATATCATAGAACACAGCAATGAGATGTTTTTCCTGCATGATACCAGCCATAAATTTATTTATGTGAGCCCTAAATCACAGGAATTTTTTGGTTTCAAGCCGGATGATATGAATATCATGTGGACAGATCTGGTCACTGATAACCCCGATAACAGGGCTGGATTTGAATCAACTGCCAAGGCGATAGAGACCGGCATTAAACAAAAACCCTATATTATTGAATGCAGAAAGAAAGATGGTAATAAAATCCTGCTCGAAATCGATGAGTCCCCTGTCAGGGATGAACAGGGTCGGGTCGTTGCAATAGCCGGTGCTGCAAGGGATGTAACAGGAAGAGAAAAACTGGAGGCGGATCTGCGCCAGGCAATCAAAATGGAGGCTATCGGTACACTGGCAGGGGGAATAGCACATGATTTCAACAACCTGCTTATGGGGATACAGGGCAGGACATCACTGATATTGATGGATATTGACCCGAACCACCCCTTTACCGAGCACCTTAAGGGCATAGAAGAGCATGTACAGAGCGCAAGCAACCTCACAAGTCAGCTCCTGGCCTTTGCCAGAAAGGGAAATTTCGAGGTTAAACCTCTTGATCTTAATGAACTGATCAAACACTCTTCGCACATGTTTGGGCGCACCAAGAAAGATATCAAAATCAATCTACAGCTTCAGCCTGGCCTCTGGACAGTTGAAACAGACAGAGGCCAGATGGAACAGGTATTTTTAAATCTCTTTATTAATGCCTGGCATGCAATGCCGGGTGGCGGAGAAATATGTATTATCAGCGAAAACATTATGCTTGAAAATACTTCTGCCATATCATTTTCGGTCATGCCCGGTAATTATGTAAAGATTTCAGTGAGCGATACGGGTGTCGGCATAGACGATGCCATAAAGGAAAAGATATTTGACCCATTTTTTACAACAAAGGAGATGGGCAGGGGTACAGGTCTTGGGCTTGCCTCAGTGTACGGGATCATCAAGAACCATGGCGGTATAATTGATGTTCACTCAATAAAAGGTAAAGGAACAACCTTTGATATCTACCTGCCAGGGTCAAACAAAGAGGTTGCAGAGGTCAAGGCTATTAATGAAGAGGCAATAAAGGGCACAGGGACAATACTGCTTGTCGATGATGAGCCCATGATCATTAATGTAGGAAAGGCCCTGCTTGAGAGACTGGGATATAAAGTAATAATAGCAGAAAGCGGCAATGCTGCGATCAACGTTTTTGAAACAGATAAAGATAAGATTGATATAGTGATTCTGGATATGATAATGCCGGGCATGAACGGAATAGAGACATATAGACGCCTGAAAAAAAGCAATCCGGGCATAAAGGTCCTTTTTTCCAGCGGGTACAGCATGGATGAAGGGACATCAGAAATATTGAACCTGGACTCAAATGGGTTTATCCAGAAACCCTACAAATTTGAAAAGTTATCGCAGAAGCTGAAAATCATGCTGGGTACGAATTGACCCTGCCCGGCCTTTTATAAACTGTGTTTATGCCGCCTCCTGTATTCTCTGAGCAGAAAATAGAACACCACATGAAAACTCAGGACATCTGAAACTGGCAATGCAAGCCATATACCGGTTAGTCCGAACAGGTATTCAAGGAGAAAAAGCACCGGGATAAAGAGTATAAACTGGCGGATGAGTGACAGCCAGAGGGCCATGCCCCCCATTGACAGGCCCTGAAATGCGGTAATAAAAAGTATGGATGGCCCGATAAAGGTAAGGGCTGAGAGCATTATCCTCATGCCAGGTATTGTTACCTTAAGCACTTCAGGGTCTTTCATGAAGATGGCAAGGATCTCCGGTGTCCAGATCTCAATTATTATGGTGAAGATGATAAGGAGCATTGCCGTGCCCACTGATGAAAGCCTTATGGCCTTCCAGAGCCTTGCCTCTTTTCCTGCGCCCATATTGTATCCCACCACTGGAAGCAGCGCATTTGCAACACCCATGATTGGCATAAAGGCGAGATCAGACAGCCGCATTGCAAGGCCGACAGCCGCAATAGGCGCTGAACCATATGCGGATACCACCTTGTTAAAAAGTATAAATGCCAGGCTTTCTGTAAGCTGCTGAATGGAGGCAGGGGCGCCCACATGATATATCCGGTTCAGGATGATCCACCTTGGCACAAGGCTCAACGCGCTTATCCTGAATGCTGTCCTCTTTGCAAAGATAAAATATAGACCTATCGCCATTCCCGAGCACTGTGCAATGACAGTGGCAAGGGCCGCCCCCTTGATCCCCATTTCCGGGAAAGGGCCTATACCTATGATCAGAAACGGGTCAAGGAGTATGTTTATTACACTTGCAGTTATCATGATTACAGTGGGTTTTACTGTGTCTCCTGACCCGCGGATAAGGCCGCCAACCAGAAATATAAAGACATTGGCAGGCGCCCCGAATGCGGTAATAACCAGGTATATCCTCCCCATATCCATGATATTATCTGTGGCCCCGAGAAGGCGGAGTATTGTATCAGGCATAAACAGAGGCGGTATCAGAAATAAAAGGCCCCATACAACACTTAAGAAAAAGATCTGCCCGGCGGCAAGGTTTACGCCATTAATATTCTTTTCACCAAAATATCTGGACACAAGGGCGCCTATGCCTGTGCCTGTGCCCATACCCACAGCCATTGCAAGTATCTGGTATGGGAAGACGATCGTTAATGCGGCAATAGCCTCATGGCCGAGCCTTGCCACCCAGAATGTATCTACTATATTATAGAGGCTCCCGGCAATGGTAGCGGCTATACCCGGAAGACTGAGTCGTATAAGAAGAGGGCCTAAAGGGGCTGTCCCGAGCCGTTCGGTATATTTTTCCATATGGCAAATCCGAAAATAAAAGTTTCAAAAGCGAACGGTCACGATCGCCAACTTTAAAAATATTGTCAACCATAAAATAGCTGATAACATGGAGAAACAATTACTTTGACACCCTTAACCCGGATTCGTATACTTCTTCAATACTGATAAGGAGGAAAAAATGAACAGAAGATTTGTATTACACTATTCTCTTTTAATATTTTTTCTAATGGCAGTAACAGGCATTGCCATGATACCAGGTTTTTGCAGTGCAGCTTCCTCAAAGGAGCCGCTGATCACCGTCATGAACCCCGCCATTACAGAGAAACCCGCCGCCAGGGTAAACATTGCGCCAAGACTCACAACGCTTGACGGGAAGACCATTTATCTTGTTGATGTCAACTACGAGGGTATCTCAGGCACCCCTGTAATGGGAGAGATACAGCGATGGTTTGCCAAGAACATGCCAAAGGTAAAGACAGTGCTCAAGGTAAAGAGCGGTAATTATGCAACCGATGACCCTGCATTATGGAAAGAGATAAAGGATAACAAGGGGGATGGTGTGATACTCGGCGTGGCCGGGTGATGGGGCTGCATAGCGGCCGTGAGCCGTTTCTGCGGAAGCATAGAAAAAGAGTATGGACTTCCCACCGTGGCGCTTTCAAATGAAAATATCGTATCATTCGGGATTGATGGCCATGCAAAATACAGCACAGGCATGCCCCTGCGTTTTGTAGGCATGCCCTATCCCTTTACTGGTTTAAGCGAGGAAAAGCTTAAGAACTACCTCAATGGAACAGATAATGTAACAGGCAAACCCCTGATGCAGGCCATTATTGATGCACTCACGCTTCCCATAAAGGAGTCCGAATGGCCGGGTGAGCCAGCCCCTGAACCGAGGCTTTTAAAGCCCGACACAGAGGATAACCTCCAGCGCCTTTTCAAGGATAAGGGGTGGACAGATTACAACCCTGTGATCCTCCCCACAGAAGAAAAGGTAAAGAGGATGCTTGAAGGCACAAGCCATGCCCCTGATGAACTTGTCAAAAAAGAGGCAGGCACATTTGGGACCCAGAGGCCGTTTACAGTAGAAAAGATCGCCATAATCGCAGTTATGGCCGGTGCAAAACCAGAATACTTTCCTGTAATACTTGCCCTTTCAAGCCAGGTGCCATACATGGACTCAACCACATCAAGCTCCCGCATGGTGCTCATAAACGGCCCCATACGTGAAGAGATAGGGGTGAACTCAGGCATAGGGGCGCTCGGCCCAAATGCAGAGGCCAACTCTGTTATTGGCCGCTCAATGGTGCTTATACACAAGATCATCCAGGGGTACAAGGAGGGTGTAAGCGGATTTTCTTCTTTGAGTAACCCCATACTCTACAATAATCTGACCATTGCGGAAAATGAGGAAAACCTGCCCGAGGGGTGGAAGCCCTTCCATGTACAGAAGGGGTTCAAGCCTGAACAGAGCACCCTTACTGTATTCTTTGGCTGGAACTTTGTAAACTGCTCGGGTTCAGTGGTGGAGCATTATGCGCCCCAGCTTATGATGAGGGATTTTACGAGGGTCCTTGCTGCAACCTCAGGTGCAACGCTTATTATGGACCCCTCTGTTGCAAATCTTTTAATGGAGACGCAGGGGTTTAAGACGAAAGAGGCATTCCACGAATGGCTCGCCAAAAATGCCGAGATGCCTGCAAGGCAGTACTGGGCAAACTCCATTGTCTCTGGCATGCAGGGGCCCACAGGGGCAAAGGATTATAAAGATATCCCTGAAGAGAGGATGGTCAACCATATGAGTAACCCGAAGATGATAAACACGGTTGTTGTTGGAGGTAAGACAGCCAGTGTCTGGTTTATATCAGACTTTATGGCAGGTATGCCTGTCTCTATTGATGCATGGAGGTAAATAGAATGGCTGCACAAGTGAAGGGTGGCTATACAGGTAAAATACTTAAGGTGAACCTTACAGATAACTCCTTTACCCATATCCCCACTGAAAAATATGAGGAGTATGGTGGAGGGCATGGCATGGGCTCTGCCATATTCTTTGACCTGGTGGGCGATCAGCTCCCATTTGAGGCATTTGATCCGAGGAACCTGATCATAATCATGGGCCACCCGTTTGCAGGCACCTTTATGCCGGGTTCCGGCAGGAGCGAGGTGCAGGGGCTTGCGCCCATGCTCTACCCTGTTGAATGGTTCGGCCACAGCAGCTTTGGGGGCAGGTTTACCAGCCAGCTTAAATTCGCCGGGTGGGACGGCATTGTTGTTGAAGGGGCGTCAGACAAACCTGTGTGGATCAATATTGTAAACGATAAGGTCACCATCGAAAACGCTGACGGGATATGGGGCATGGACACATGGGATACACAGGAGGAGATTTCAAGGCGTGTAAACCCCTCCCTTAAATTCGGTGAATGGGCGGATTACAGTGACAGCTTCTCCACCCAGATACCCGCGGTTGTCTGCTGCGGGCTTGCAGGAGAAAACAAAAGCCGCATGGCAGCGCTGCTCCACGGCCCCGGCTCACAGGCCGCCCTGGGCGGTTATGGCGGGGTATTCGGTTCAAAGAATCTAAAGGCCATAAGTGCAATAGGGACAGGCAGCGCACCTGTTGCTGACCCTCATGCATTTATGGAGACCCGCCTCTGGTACAACCGGTTTCAGTTTAATGTGGATAACCCCAGAAGAAAGGATATGATGGGCGGGTTCTACTTCTGGATCAACGGCTCACCTGCCGGTGCAAGTGTATCCAATAATCCCTTTTTCATGTCTGATAACACCCCTATTGTGCCGGCAAGGGCAGCAGCATGCGCATCATGCCCAAGGGGCTGTCGCCAGCGGCTCGCGAGCGGTGATAATAATGAATCGGTCTGCGCTGGCGCTGCCTCTGTATTCCTCGATAATGCCACACGCAAGATGAACCGCCAGGGTAATGACATGATGCAGAAATACGGGCTGAGCCACTGGCATTTCATGGCTACAACCCAGTATGTTAAACATCTCTATACAACGGGCATCCTTGGAAAAGGAAAACGTATCGAATGTGACCTCCCGATAGACAAGGCTGGAACATTAGGCTTTATGGATATGTTCATGAGGCAGATAGCCACAGGCGAGGGCATTGGTAAGGAGCTGTCACAGGGGCTCGCCAGGGCAGCTAAAAGCTGGGGCACCTATGATGAAGACTTTAACAATGGTAAACTCCAGCTCGCCTACTGGGGCACCTCCATGCACTATGACCCGAGGGTTGAGGCAGAGTGGGGTTATGGCTCACTCATGGGAGAACGTGACCTCATGCTCCACGGTATGGCAAACTATCCCCTGCACTGGATGCCGGAATCTTTCCGCATGGAGGGTAAGGAACCATACCTCACGGCTGAACAGGCGGTGCAGCTTACAGCGGACGCAATGATCCCATACAAGGGTGATGTGTTCATGCTTGACTACAGTGACGGCCCCACAGGCATCTATTCAGAGCACAAGGTAAAGCAGGTGGCATGGGTAAAGCACTATGAAAAATTCTGGCTTGGCTCAAACGGCTTTTGCGGCTGGGTATGGCCCATGTGCTTTACAAATAACTCCGCAGATAACAGGGGCGCAACACCAGAGGCAGAACCAAAGTTCTTTAATGCGGTAACAGGTAAAAACATTACATTTGCTGATGGCATGGAACTTGGTCATAAGATATTTACCCTGGACAGGGCAATATGGACACTTCAGGGCAGACACAGAAACATGGAGGTGTTCCCGGATTACCTTCATGAACAGGGCTCTCCCGGCGCGCTCTTACCCATGTATGACAGCAAGACAAAAAAGTGGGAATACGCAGATGGCAAGGGACGCAAGCTTGACCGCAAAAGGTTTGAAGAGTGGAAGACAAAGTTTTATGAGTTTGAGGGATATAACAAGGAGACCGGCTGGCCAACAAAAAAGACACTTGAAGACATGGGGCTGAAAAGAGTGGCTGATGTGATGAAGAGTAAAGACCGACTGGGATGATGCTCTAAGAACAATCGCGAGTTGTATCTGAAAACCTGTTCTCTTATTGGCAATAGGAGTACAGGGATATCCATGGTATCATTAGTAAAAAGGTTTCAGGTAGCGTTACCCTCTGCAAGTGAATCGGTAAAAAAGGGCACATGATTGTGGGAAAAAGGCTTTAACCTTTTAAACCTTAGAAATCCCATAACATAAGGATAATCCCCTTTTCCACATTTTCATAAGTACTAATTTATTTCTGGTTTTTGTGTTTTGCTAAGTTGTTTCGGAACAACAGTCTCGATTTACGTTTTACAAGGCATGGGACAAGGCATATAATCTACGAATGGAAAAAAAGGAGTAAGAGTCAAGACCAGGATTGACCTCTCACCATTGAAAGAAATTGAAAGCAAAATAAGCGACCACCACTGAATACGTTAAGGAGCATATCGAATGGCAAATGAACTTCAATCTTTATCAGTACTTTTTCAAAATAGATTATTCCGTATACCTGACTATCAACGTGGTTATGCTTGGAAGCACGAGCAACTTGCGGATTTTTGGGAAGACCTGTTGAATCTCCACGAGGATAGATATCATTATACCGGTCTGCTTTCTCTTAAGACCGCCATCCGCAAAGAAACGCACTTATGGCATGAGGATGAGTGGTTGCTTGATATTGGGTATAAACCGTTCCATGTTGTAGATGGGCAACAACGTTTGACTACGTTTTCTATACTTATGTATGAAATAACCGCCTTTGTTAAAAGTCTTTCTGATAACAAAGACAAGCTAGATGAAGAGATATTCCTTGGGTACGAATCACTTAAGGACATTAAGGCGAAATATGTTCTTCGCAAGCGTCCTCCCCAGAATATTGTAACAACGTATTTGTTCGGATACGAAACTGATAACCCAAGTTCTGACTATTTAAAACACAAGGTTTTTGAAGAGCCTTTCGGTGGAACTGTTTTTGAGACGTATTATACAAAAAATCTGAAATACGCTAAGAATTTTTTTGGGGAGAATCTACGTGCAATGTATGATACCGACGGGATAGCGGGTATTGAATCACTATACAAGAAACTAACTCTACGCCTTATGTTCAATCTACATGAAATAGAAGATGATTATGATGTTTTCGTTGCTTTCGAGACAATGAACAATCGAGGAAAGAAGCTGACAAATCTTGAGCTGCTGAAGAACCGCCTTATCTACCTCACAACACTTTTCGATGACTGGCAACTTGATTCAAAAGACAAGGATCAATTACGCAAAAACATCAATGATGCATGGAAAGAGGTATATTATCAGCTTGGACGTAATCAGAACGCCCCGCTTTCCGACGATGAGTTTCTGCGTGCTCATTGGATTACTTACTTCCGTTACTCTCGTAAAGGTGGAGATGATTACATACGGTTCTTGCTTGGGAAGTTCTCCGCTAAGAATGTCTTTGAGAAACACGCTCCAGTACAGGAAAACGACGATACTGTCCTTATGTCGGATATAGAAGCTGGTGAGGACGATGAAACACCGGAGGTTCAGACTGAAGCGGAAATCCAGTTGGTCAGCAAGCTCACGCCAAAGGAAATCAGCGACTATGTCAACAGCCTGAAATTGCTGGCTGAATCTTGGTATTATAGCTTCTTTCCTTATGATAGTGGGTTCTCAAATGATGAAAAAGTTTGGATAGACAAATTGAATCGTATTGGCATCGGGTATTTCAGGCCTTTAGTAGTAGCCGCATTGTCTTCGGAAAAAGACACAACGCCGGAAGAGCGCATTGTGCTGTTCAAATCCATCGAGCGGTTCCTTTTTGTATCATTCCGTCTCGGTGGTTTTCAGTCGAATTACCAGAGCAGCGTCTATTACAACAAGTCTCGTGATGTGTTAAGCGGTAATGTCTCTCTAGTTTCGATTTCTGAGGATTTGATTTCCACAGTGGATAATGATATGGCTTCTGCAATCAAAGCCTTTACCGCACGTACCAACAGACGGTTTGATTCTGGAGAGGGTTTCTACGGGTGGCGTGATTTACGCTATTTCCTTTACGAATACGAGTATGAAAAAGCCGTGAAGAATAACATTCAGAAAGTCGACTGGAGTATGTTCACGCGAGTTGAAAAAGATAAGGTAACCATAGAGCACATACTACCCCAAACGCCGGCGAAATGGTGTTGGCGCAATACCTACAGGATGTTCTCGGAGAGCGAGATAAAGCAACTGTCCGCTTCGCTTGGAAATTTGCTCCCGTTGTCCCAGAGTATTAATTCTTCGCTCCAAAACGATAGCTTTCAGGACAAAAAGAACTCAACAGCGGCAGGTAGAAGAGGTTATATAAATGGTTCTCATTCTGAGATAGAAGTTGCCCAAGAAGATGATTGGACAGCCCAAAACATCTTTAATCGTGGGCTGTCTCTTCTGAATTTCATGGAGAAACGCTGGCAGTTGCAATTTGGAAGTAATGAAAAAACTGAGTTGCTTCATGTATCATTTATAAATGACGGCCGTGAAGCGCCCGATGACATCCCCGAAACCGAGCCGACTCAGACAGCTGTAATCGAAACAACGAGGGAACTGTCCGACAGGCATTATCTCCGTTTTGATTTCTGGAGTAATTTTGTGAACTACTGTAGGGAAAAAGGGCGCGGCGAAGACATAGCTTCACGTAAACCTTCTACTGCTGATTGGTATGACGTCACAATAGGCAGCAGAAATTATCATATATTCTTTCAGCTTGTGCGGCAAAAAATATTACGCATCGGGCTATATGTTTATCGCCCTGAGGATTTTACCAGACTAGATTCTCGGAAGGGTGAAATAGAAGCCGCATATGGTTCTTCACTTGAATGGTATACCAGTCGACAAAAAAGTATAGCAAAGCGCATATTGCATTCTGTTGATGCAGATATTCATAATCCGAAGTTGTATCCGAAGAATTTTGCTTGGCTCATTGAACAGTACGATAAGTTACTGCGAGTTTTACAAATGGTCGACCCTGAAGGCTTTATAGAGGGGGATGCTCTTTAGAAAAATTGGGGTCAGGCGTTGACCTTGACATATATTTACATGAAAGATTTTCTTTCACTAAGATTTACGATTTTCAGGTTTGAATATTTTGCCATAGCTGTAAAATCTCTATCCCTGTGCAAAACAGGGATATTATAAAAAATGGCATGATATCCTATCAGGCAGTCATTGCTTTTTCTTATTGTTATGCCTTTCTTTTTTAGTGTTCTATATAACTCAGCGGCACCAATAGCAAATTCAAGGGGCTTTGTTTCTAGAAACTGATAAGAGAGTAATATATCTTTTGCAATCCTGTATTCTTTATCATTATTAAAACCCTGCAATATTTCCTGCAGGATAATAGAGCAAATATAGACAGGGTAATCTTCCTGAATTAAGGAATGCAACAGATCGGCTTCTTTGGTTTTTGTATCATTGAATAAATCAATCCACACGGAGGTATCAGCCAGCACACCATCCATTATATCTTCCTCATTTCATCAAGATCCCCTTCCCATTTAATCTTGCCCTTTAAACCCAGAATAGATTTTCTTTTTTTCTGGGCTATTAATTCTTTGAGGGCATACTCTACAATACCCTTCTTTGTCTTAATATGGGTCATTGACATGGCTGAATTTATTAATTTATCATCAATATCAAGGTTTGTTCTCATTTTTCCACCCCCATTAATATATGCAAGCATAATATAAAAATTACACATCAGGAAGCAAGGTATTTAAAAGGGTTAAATATTTCCCTACTGATCCTCAAAAGCCTATGGTCACCAGGATTTTTGACAGGATAAAGGGTGACACTGTCACCATGTCTCAAATCAATAGGAATGCCCATAAATAAAAAATAGTGCACGAGACACTTCTTATTAATGGCATATATATTATGGAGATGCTCAACCTGGATGGTGTAAAACCAGGTAATTATGAAATGATATGTCTGCCGCTCAGGATGGAAAAGGGTGACGCAGGCCCCGTGTAGGGCAATCATCAGGACGATAACTAAACAGAGTTAGAGCGTTTTGGTTAACAGGGGTGTTTAGTACAGCCCCTGTTTTATCCATTTTTTGATTTATAACTGTCCAAGGCTTTTTTCTGCATGGCCCCTTAATTTGCGGTGAGGGGCATTCTGCGCAACTGTCCTCAGTGTCTCTGAATAGCGGCGGTCTCCTGTCCTTCCAAGCGCCCTGCAGAGCCACGCCATTGCATCAATCTGGATGTTGCTTGCATCTGCTGAATAATGTTTAAGAAGCGTCTGCTCAGCAATGCCCGCAAGATAGCTGTTATTGTAATGTCTATGGTAGATATTTTTAGCTGCATCACGGATTTCGGTTAGAGAACCATTCTGGAGCATCCGGGCATAACGCTGTTCCTCAGCGCTAAAGGCCTCTGACACATTAGCCTTTTGTTCTGCTGTTAATGATGAGACTACAACGGCCTGCTCCTTAACCGCAGGCTGTTCAGCCACAGGTGCAGGTTTATTCATCGGTTCAAGCAGCACCTGAAGATTCTTCATCTCTCCTTTTTCAAGGGTAACCCATTCACGGTGGGATTTATAACCGGCAGCAGAGACCTCCAGATCATAGCGACCCTGATCAAGACTTAGCCCCTGCTCAAATACAGGGGCAATATTCATGATGCGAATCCTTGCATTCGAGGGGTTTGCATCCACATAAAGCCTGGCCTTCTGGTCTTTGACAGCTACTGGCCTGGATGATACCGGGGCAGGAGCCTTTTCCTCAACAGGAATAGCAGGTACCTGCTGAACCTCTGTCTGAGCCTGAACAGTTGCAATCTCATTACTTCTTACAGGTGCTACAGGCATGGAAGAGACTCTTTGACCGGAGATTACGCGCGGGTCACGGTAATATTTGGAGTCCAGGAGATGGCATGTAGCCATGTAGGCCATGGCCTCATCTCTATTCATAAGGTCAAACTCCAGACTACCCATTGATACCTTCAGGCGCACAAAATATACCTCGCCCGGCTGCGCATTAACAGTTGCCTCGGTGGTTTTGAATATCCCGAAAAGTTTTGGGGTAAAGGTATACTGCCCCGGATCAACAGAAAGGGAAAAAAAAGCGATCTCAGGCAGCGTCTCAACCACCTCTATATCATTTACCTTTACTCCCGGCATTGTTGTGGCTGTCATTACACCCCTCTGCCTGTAGACATAAATTACCGCCTTTCCAGACTCCGGGGTTACCGCATGTGTAAACTTTGGACCGATAGAGGTTGTAAGGCATCCTGTGATTAATGAAGTTAGAAAAAGTACTGAAATTAATATAAAAAACTTTGTTTTCATAAACATAATTACCCCTTAATTTATCTTAACATTAATTTGCCGGAGGCAACCCCGGTATATTTATTATGCACAAGATATTTATCGGTCAGGGGGCATGATATCTTTAGAAAAAATGGCCTTGTCTCATACTGGGAACCAAATGACATGCCTTCTCTGATCATGCAAGGCATCATATTCAGTTTATAATTAATTTCATTTAAGCCAACTTTACCGATTACAAATTCAAAATCTAATGATATACTTTTGCCATGTTTCATCATGATCTCCTTTCTATGCTTTCTGGCGCCACTCAAACCTGACAGGGAGATCAGGCTTTTTCCGCTTTTTAGATGATAAGAACACTCTAATACGATGTTTGTATTTTAAAGTAACTGGCCGGTTTTAAGCAATTTGCTTTTTGGACATTAACCGTATTATCTTTCTTAAAGGGAGGAAAAAATGAAATTAGTCAAGGATATCTTAAAAAACAAGGCCATCAAGGAGCTCTTTTCGGTAACCCCTGAATCACTTGTTTTTGATGCCCTCAGCCTTCTGGCTGAAAAAAACATTGGCGCGCTGATGGTTATAGACAAGAAAGGCAAGGTCGTTGGTATTTTTTCCGAAAGGGATTATACGCGTAAAGTAATCCTGAAAGGGAAATCCTCAAAAGAGACAAAGGTTCAGGATATCATGACCTCTGCACGCGCAATGTACAAAATCAAACCTGAAACAGAGATAAACGAATGCATGGTTCTCATGACAGGCAAACATATCCGGCACCTGCCGGTTTTTGACGGGCAGAAATTTATAGGCCTGATATCAATCGGCGATATTTTAAAGGCCGTCATTGTTGAAAAAGAAAAACTGATCGATGATCTGAGCGACTATATTGCTGGCAAGTACGCATAGTCTACTACTCTAACTGACTGAAATAACTTATGCAGCAATAGGGCGAAAGATTTTTAGCCCCTTTTTATTTTATATTGTCAGTAACAACCCCCTCTTTTAGGCAGATACGTGCTTTATTGGGGGTATATTGTCAGGAAAGAGTTTTTAATATGGGATTCAATATGCCAATACAACTCAGGTTTCAGGTTATTTTGAAATTTTCAAACAAGTCGTCTAACTGCTCTGGATAATTCCCACTTATTATCCATACGCGGCTTTTAAGAGGCAGGTTTGAAATTGATGTGAAATCCTCCCTTATTGATTGAGAGATGTTCTCTGATTGCTCCCTGATTCCCTTCATTATTTTATAGAAGAACGGGTCAACTATATCTCTCCCCTTTAACTTTTCCAGATCAACTGGCAACCTGTAATCATTCTTATCCCCTGCTCCTGCGGGCATACTTGTGCTTTTAACTAATACAAGTCTTTCCGCCTTTATATATCCCGCGATCCATGCGGCTATAGAATCGGATGTAATATCCCAGGAGTGGGGAAGGGGATCTTTATCCTTCATAAGTTTATATGGAAGGAGTATGGCTGGTTGATATTTAACTGCACAGTTTATAGCATCATCTATATTTTCAAAACATATGGTGCCGGGGATCAATGATGATAACAGGTAGCCATACTGGTTCATGGAGAGTATTGCCATCCAGTGGGAGGTGTCCTGGTCAAGATTGAAACTCTGTGTACTGTCTCTTACAGCATCCGCAAAGATACCACCACCCGGTATGAATAAAACCTTGTGATTTTTCCCAATGTTACCGAGTTGAGTGCAAAGCTCGCCAAGTAATTTAGTTTTCAGGAGGCTGCCACCCACCTTGATTACTATGACAGACATTCTAAAGCTTCCCTATGTGTTCATTTAAAAGTGATGCTACAGAAAAGGCAGGTAAACAGTTGTGGTCATCCTTTGATTCCCAGTGTATGACATCCTGGATGCCAATAGCCCTTGCAGCCCTTTCAGCAAGAAATGCCCCGGTACCGGTTACAACAACAGGGATAATTTTAGAAAACGCTGCCGTGGCAAGGACATTTAATATTGCTTCAGAAATCTGTTCTGTCTGTTTCTGACTCAGGTATTGAGCCATACTGTCAATTTCGTCTGTTGTAAGTATTTCAGTGTCTGCGCATATGAGTCTTGCAAGCCGTGCCCTTGCATCTCTAACTGTCTTTTGTCGTTTATCGGCTGTGGGGCAGGAGTATGTATCAGCAGAGATATCCCCGAGAATTAGATATACATCAGCCATGGTTGTGAAATATTCAGCAGCAAACGGGCACTCCTTATCACGGAGAGGGACAGTGTGGACAATTGCATTCGGGTTGGTTCGGAGGACCCCGGAGTAAACCAGTTCGTTATTGATCAACCTGCCTGTATCTGTCCGTTCATGACAGATGACCTTCCCCTCTTTTATTGGGATAATATCAGTTGTTGTGCTGCCGACATCGATGAGGATGCAGTTGTTGTGAATATTTGCGATATACCTGGCACTGGCTAACCAGTTTGTAGCAGCACACATAAGCGGTTTTTCATCTGCTTCCAGGAAATTATAAAAACCGCCTTCAAGATTAAAAATATAGACAGGTGAGTAGACAAAAGCCTTTTGAAGTGCGCTCAGTATAAAATGAATTCCCTCTCTTTTTATCCTGAAGGCATCAGAAAGTTCTGCAGTTATTGTTACACCGTGGGGCTCTTCTGTTTTGAATGTAAGATTTTGCCCTGCTATTTTAAGCTGATCAGCAAGCTCAGAGGGGTTATGCCATATTTCAAAGGGTATGCTTACCGCTTTAATAACTCTGGCCCTGTTGCCGTGCCATTCAACGCGGACAGCCTTGATATTTACCCCGCCAATGTCCCAGCCGTTTATTATTGTTGCAGACCTCATATTTTACCTTTAAAAATTTGAGATATTACCACACCAGAAGGTAATTTGTACATGGCGCAGATTTTTTTGTCAGGTATGATCCTGCTTAAAAGAAAAACAGAGTGAGAATGGATGTATACTGCAAATTGACAATAAGAAATAATTCCAATATGGTTTATATATATCAGGAGGTTTCCTAACATGAAAAATAGAGTATCAAGACCAGTTGCGAATATTACTCTTTATTTGATTCTCACTGTTTTATCATTAACCGACTGCGGCCCGAAATGGACTGAGAGTGAAAAGGACGGTGTAAAAATCGTTACCAATATGGGTGGTCAAACCCTTGGATATTCTACATCCTCCGGTATTAAAATACTGACTGTAGACAGGCTTGCCTTTAAAGATCTCAACAAAAACGGTGCGCTTGATCCCTATGAAGACTGGAGGTTGTCTGTAGATGAAAGGGCAAAGGATCTGGCCGCAAAGATGTCTGTTTATCAGATATCAGGCCTCATGCTCTACAGCGGGCATCAGAAGATACCGGGTGGTGGTATTTATCAGGGCGATACTTATGATGGTAAACCATACAATGATAGCGGCGCAAAACCACATGACCTTTCAGACGGGCAAAAGGATTTTCTTGTAAATGATAACGTGAGGCATGTCTTAATAACCAGTGTGGAAAACCCTGAAGCAGCAGCAAGGTGGAATAACAATGCTCAGGCTTTAAGTGAAGCCCTTGGTCTTGGCATCCCCATAAATACGAGCAGTGACCCAAGGCATGAGGCCGCCTCTGATGCAGAGTACACCCTTGGCGCAGGCGGTGAGATATCAAGGTGGCCGGGCGCTATCGGGCTTGCCGCAACATTTGATCCTGAACTTGTAAAAAGATTCGGGGAGATAGCCTCTATTGAGTACCGTGCGCTTGGGATTGCAACCGCTTTATCTCCGCAGATAGATATTGCAACAGACCCGAGGTGGTATCGTTTTAAAGGTACATTCGGGCCTGATCCAAAATTATCAACCGACATGGCAAGGGCCTATATTGACGGGTTCCAGAGCTCATCTGGCGGGAGTGCCATAAGAGATGGCTGGGGTTATGAGAGTGTAAATGCGATGGCAAAGCACTGGCCCGGAGGGGGATCAGGTGAAGGCGGCCGCGATGCCCATTTCGGGTTTGGTAAATTTGCAGTATACCCCGGTAACAATATCCAGACACATATGGATGTCTTTATCAACGGGGCTTTTAAACTTGCAGGGGGAACAAAAACCGCATCAGCCATCATGCCCTATTACACCATATCCTTTAACCAGAACCCTGGAGGCGAAAATGTGGGTAATGCCTTTAGCAGGTATTTTATTACTGATCTTCTTAGAAACAAATATGGCTACGATGGTGTGGTCTGTACAGACTGGGGTGTAACCCGTGATGATGCTGGTATGGCAGTATTCGGTCAGACACCCTGGGGAGTTGAAAACATCTCTGTTACTGATCGGCATTATAAAGTCCTTATGGCAGGGGGTGATCAGTTCGGAGGCAACAATGACGCAGGCCCTGTAATTGAGGCATATGAAACGGGGGTAAAGGAATTTGGTGAAAGGGTTATGCGTGAACGCTTTGAAAAATCCGCAATACGGCTCTTAAGGAATATCTTCAGGACAGGCCTCTTTGAGAACCCATACCTTGATATAGAAAAGACAAAGGCCACAGTGGGTAACCCTGAATTCATGAAGAGAGGATATGAGGCACAGGTTAAATCTATAGTCATGGTGAAAAACAGGAATAGTGTCCTTCCAATAAAAAAAGAAAACACCGTGTATATACCCAAAAGGTATTTCCCTGAGACGACAAATTTCTGGGGACAGAAGACCGCTGCGAGGTGGGGTTACCCTGTCAATATGGAGACTGCAAAAAAATATTTTAATGTAACCGAAAACCCTGATGAGGCAGATGCAGCTGTTGTAATGATCAACAGCCCTGACAATGGCCCTACACAGGGTTACAGCAAAGAGGATAAAGAAAAGGGCGGGAACGGCTTTGTGCCTGTAAGCCTGCAATACGGGGAATATACTGCATTAGAGGCGCGGGAAACAAGCATTGCAGGTGACGAGCGTGAAACAGATGTGCTTAACAGGTCGTATAAAGGGAAGAGAGTAATTGTAAACAACAGCAGTGATCTTAAGCTTTTGATGGACACCCGGTCAGCCATGAAGGACAAGCCTGTTATTGTTATTGTAAGGATGTCAAACCCGACTGTTGTCAGGGAATTTGAAAAGGATGTTGATGCACTTATTGTTAACTTTGATGTGCAGGATCAGGCTATACTTGATATCATCTCCGGTAACAGTGAACCGTCAGGGCTTCTGCCTTTTCAGATGCCCGCAAATATGGATACAGTGGAAAAACAGATGGAAGATGTGCCGTTTGATATGGAGGTGCATGTTGATTCAGAAGGCAATAAATATGATTTCGGGTTTGGCATGAACTGGCAGGGTGTTATCAAAGATAACAGGACAGAAAGATATTGCGGGAAGCATGATTAATTCGTAGGGGGACGCAGCAGCGTGCCCAATAGAAAACTGTGCTGCCATTCGGGCACGCTGCTGCGTAACTACAATATAAATACTAATCTCTCGTGAACTGTTGTGCAGCAGGGTGTTTTAAGATATATGGTACGCCGATCCCAAACAATACATTAATGATTCGTGCCAGAAGCCAGAATGTCCCCAGTGGAAGGAGAATGACCTGCATGATAAACACCGCCACATACAGGTAAGAGAGCCTGAGGAGGTTCGCAACCATGCTCCCCATATTGTTAATCATTGTCTTAAGCGCAGCGCCCATATCAGAGGTTTTCCTGCCAACAAAATCAAAACCATTTTTTATGGTTCCAATAACCCCATCAATCTCCGGCATGCTCATATCCTTAAGCCTCTCCATCTCCGGAGACATTATTGTAAGCTCATCCCTTGCCTTTATGATCTGTGGAGAAAAATAACTTTCATTCAGATACAAATTAATGATGGAAGAGGCTGGCAGGCAAAGACGGGCAACTGCGAGTAGAATAATAGATTTAAGCAGTATTCCTTTTATTGCCGAAGCCCTTTCCCCTTTAAAAAAGGAGGTCACGACAAATATGATTATTATAAAACCTGCAATGGGAGGCATAAAGGCGACGCACAACTCATATGCAATTTTTTGGATACCCAGTGATACTATTGCTGTTATGAGGATATCAGAAGCCCTTTCTGTCAAGTCGTCTAATGGATCGAGCACCTGCCCTGCAGCCAGTGAGACACCTAAACCCGCCGGTTCTATCTGGATTTGCGATTCCTTTATAACAGATACAGATGCATTAACCACCCTGCAGACGCCATAGGCCAGGCCGGCCTTTGCCATGGATTCAGAAAAGTAGGTGTCAGTGGTTTTATCCAGATATGGCAGTTTAAACCCTGGCAGTATTAATAAAACAAATGCTGCAACAATAAGGAGTATTGATTTGATGATGGCTGGATATCTTTTCATTTTTTATCCTCATCCCTGTACTGCTCACCCCTGTACCAGAGCCACAGTAAGAGAATTTATCTTCTGCCGTGCATCATTAAAAATTCCTGACAGGTTAAGTGAATGGTTTGCAAAGATACTGTCAGGGTCACCATTAAAGACGATCATGGGTTCAAAATTGCACCTTCCAAGGTCTTCAATAATCCTGTCTACCATCGCGATACAGTTTTTATCCTGAAGCACAGAATAAAAATCCTTTTTAATCGCCTTGAAAGAGAGGTGCAGTGAATATGCGATCCCCTGGGCATAGTAAAAGTTGTTATCAACCTCATACCATGGAACCACTATGTTTGTTGTGTCTTCACTTGTAACATCTTTATCATAATTTGATGCAGGTTTAACAGCACGGGATGGCCTGGCCGCGCTGACCAGTTTTGTGTTTACCCCTCCCATAAGTGAGAGATACTGGTCCAGCAGCTGAACCAGGTTATCGGCCCTTGGAAAAAATGTTGATTGGCCTGATATTAGATTTTCATAATACATCCCCAGACTTTTGTAACCCTCTTCCCACTTGCTCTCCGAAGATGGAAACATCCATTTGTACGGGTCGTTTGAAAATGAGGTGAAAGCCTTCTCAGCGTATGGGTCAAGCTTGTCTGTTGTTCGCATGCGGGTAAGGTTATCCCTTAAAACCCTTGTGTTGTAACGTACCACCTCAAGCATTCCAAGCTGGAAATTGGGCATGTTATCCAGAAATATGGTTGGCCAGAAAATATCATTGGGAAGCCATCTACCCTTCATCTCTTTAACAAGTGACTGGTTTGCCTTTACAAAGTATGCCCCTTTCTTACCGCCGGGGATATCTGTAAGCTCCACCGGATCAGGCTTTAAAGAGTTTCTGAACATTACAAACAGGATAAAAATCAGGAGAAGAAGAACAATCAAGATGATTATGCAGATGGTTTTATTTTTCTTTTCCCCAAAAAGGGCTGGAAAAGACATTTTACTGGACATTATTTCCTCCATGGTTGAGTGTAAATCGTTCGTTACTATAACAGAAGCTATAGGGATTTTCCTTAAAAATCTTATCATGCCATTGATGGCGCAAAATGGTGCTTATGAATGGCTGTGAAAGCCATCATTCGGTTTTTTTATACTATTCAATTATTTGAGCTCTTTTTTTAACCAACTGAATAAATTAATGTAATTATATGGTACGGTTTATGCTTTTGTAAGGCATATCTAAAATTTCAAACAAATTTAAATGGAGATCAATATGAAAAGCAAAGTCAAAGAAAAAGGCAGAAGCTATACTATCAGAAATAGAAATAAATGCAGACAGTAACAAGATCCATGCGGATAGCCCTACTGGTTTCAATTCAAATCAATCGTGGTCTGTAAGTTACCATATTATGGCGCCGATAAAATTAAATCTTAATATATCTGCTCTGAATGGCGGGATCAGGTTTTTGGTGCCCGAAAAATATTCAGCAGATCTTAAGGCCGGGGCAGTTAACGGCGGCATACACATCGATTTCCCTGTAACCTTCAAAGGGTGGATCACGAAAAACATAGAGACCAGGCTGGGTGAAGGAGGAGCATCTATTTCATTAAAGACTGTCAATGGTGGCGTGAGAATAGAGAAAAAGAAGTGAAGATTAATATGTGTTAATTAAAGTTAATAAAACCTAGTAATTAAAATTTAAACGACTTTTTTGGGGCACCTTTGCAGGTGCCCTTTTTTATGAATTTGTCACTTCGAAAAACAGGATTCCCTGATCAAAAAACATGTTTCCATCTGTAAAAAATTCTATTTTTTACAGAGTTGGATCAAGGTTAACATTTATTAGCATAATGTCATTTCTACAGGTTGTGATAATTATCTTACATGTCTCACAACATACTGCATTTAGTAGAAAAAAATATATTTTTACTTGACAAAGGGTACTATATAGATAAAATGTGTCACAAAGTGTAATAAAGTGGAATGAAAACCAAGGAACGCTATGTTTAGAGGACGATCAAGACATACCCTTGATGAAAAGGGAAGGTTAGCCATACCGACAAGGTTTAAGGATGTATTAAACCCTAAGGAGGATGTCTGTCTTGTCGTGACCAACTATATTAATTGCCTCAGGGCATTTACTAAAGAAAACTGGCGTATCATTGAGGATAAGATTGCAGGCCTGCCTCTGATGGACAGCAAGGCCAATTCACTGCGCAGGTATTTTATAAGCGGTGCACAGGAATGCCCGATAAAGCATGGGAGAATCACATTGCCCCCTGACCTTAGGGAGATTGCCGGTTTACAGAAAGAGGTCGAGCTTGTCGGTGCATTGAAGTATTTTGAGATATGGGACAAGAGCCGGTGGGATGAGGAGTTCAATAACGCCAGGGATGATTTCCAGGCATCAGGCCAGGTCTTTGCAGACCTTGGCATTTGATAGATATGGAATATCCCCACAGGCCCGTAATGGTTGCGGAGGTTGTTAGACTCCTTATAACCAGAAAGGATGGTGTTTATGTTGATGGCACAACAGGCACAGGGGGGCACAGCGAGGCGATATTAAAAGGGCTTGATAATAATGGCCGGCTCATCTGTCTTGACAGGGACCCTGATGCGATAGAGATCACCCGGAAAAGGCTGGATTCGGGTGGTTTTAAAGATAGATACAGCATATTAAAGTATAATTTTGCTGATATGGACCTTGCCCTTGAGAAAGCGGGCGTAAGAGCTGTTGACGGGATACTTTTGGACTTGGGTATGTCTTCATATCAGCTTGATCAGTCAGGCAGGGGTTTCAGTTTTAACAGGGATGAACCCCTGGATATGAGGATGGATACTGAAAGCGGAAAGAATGCGATGGAGTTTCTAAACGAGCTTTCCGCCAGCGAGATAGAATCGGTTTTAAGAAATTTCGGGGAAGAGCATCTCTCCCGTGCAATAGCAAGAAGCATTGTAAGGGAGCGCAGCAAGGCCCCTATAGTAACATCAGGCCGTTTTGCCGAAATTGTCCGTTCCCATTTTCCTGCTATGCAGAGGAACAGGAAAAAGGACCCGGCAACAAGGGCATTTCAGGCATTAAGGATACTGACGAATAACGAGATGGAAAACCTGAGTGCTGTTCTGGAAAAGGCGCCTGACCTTTTGAACAAAGGGGGAAGGATACTTTTCCTGACTTATCACTCGCTTGAAGACAGGCTTGTTAAGAGGGCAATGGCAGATTGGGAAAGCGAATGTATATGCCCACCCGATCTTCCGGTTTGTGTCTGTAATAAAAAACAGAGGTTTAAAAGACTCAACAAAAAGGGGTTGCTGCCTGAACAGGACGAAATAGCAGCAAATCCCCGGGCCAGGAGCGCCAGGCTTAGAGGCGCTGAAAGGATCTGAAAATGGTACGTCCTTTAAAAACATCCGAGGCTAATTACAAGAGAAATTCCCGTACAGGGATCAAGATAAACAACTCCAAGGGTAAAAGAAACAGGTTCTATCTTACAAGCCGGCAAATCATGCTGATAGTCTTTCTGCTAATCCTCTTCATGAGCAGCAGTATTGGCTATGTCTGGTCAAATTATGAAGGCACGCAAATAGGTTTTGATCTGAGTCGTCTGCAGGATGATGAAAGAGCGCTTCTGGAGTTGAATAAAAAATTGAAGGTTGAACTGGCCACTTTGAAATCACCACGGAACCTGGAAGCGGCCGCGCGTTCTTTAGGGCTGAAAGATGCCGCTCCCGAACAGATTGTTTTTTTGCCATGAAGGTAAATGAAAAAAAGTGGATCAGATTCCGTATTTATATTGTAGCTGTCTTTTTTCTCTTTGCCCTGTCAACAGTGCTGTCCAGGGCTGTGCAGCTTCAGATTATTGATAAAGAAAGACTGCAGAAAATGGCAAGGGATGGGTACCGTAAGGTAGTGCCCCTCCCTCCAAAGCGTGGCTCGATCATGGACCGTGACGGCCATGAACTGGCGGTAAGCCTTGAGGTCGGATCGGTTTACGCAGAGCCAAGGAGGATAGAAGACAAGGTCGGCACGGCACGGCAGCTTGCCCTTCATCTGGATATGCCGGCTGGGAATATCCTTAAATTGCTGAAGAAGGATAGGGGTTTTGTATATATAAAAAGGAAGATACCCTCCGATAAAATTGAAAATATAAGCCAGTTGAGGCTTCAGGGGATCGGGTTTACAAAAGAGACGAAAAGGTTTTTTCCTGGCAAAGAAATAGCAGGGCAATTGCTAGGTATTGTTGGTGATGAGAATCAGGGACTGGAGGGGTTGGAGAAAAGGTATGACGATCTGTTAAGGGGAGAGGCCCAGGTGCTGGTACAGATGAAGGACGCAGTGGGCAGGCCCTTTTTAACCAGTAAACCCCCTGAAGAAAAAAGGGATACTCATAACCTTATACTGACCATAGACAAGGACACTCAATACAAGGCCGAACAGGCGCTTGAAAAGGCGGTAACAAAGGCAAAGGCGAAAAGCGGACAATGTCTGGTAATGAATCCTGAAACAGGAGAGATACTAGCTATGGCAACAGCCCAGGGTTTTAATCCTGCTACTGAAACAATTGCCCCGGCATTTAATCCGAATATATTTCGGGGTTATAAACCCGATGCCTGGCGCAATCGTGTTATTGCCGATACCTTTGAACCAGGATCAATAATAAAGGCCTTTTTACTTGCAGCTGCCATTGATGCACATGTTGTAACTCCCAATACAAAGTTCAACTGTGAAAATGGCGAATACAGGGTCGCGAACAGGATTATACCTGACACAAAGAAATACGGCATACTGACTGCTGCTGATATTGTTGTTGTGTCGAGCAATATCGGGGCGGTCAAGATCGGTAATGAGCTGGGGTATGAAAATTTTTATGAGTATATGTGCAAATTTGGTTTTGGTCAGAGGACAGGGATTGATCTAATAGGCGAGCGTGACGGTCTAATAAAAAACCCGGAAGGGTTGGGACCGGTTGAACGGGCTAACGCCTATTTCGGGCATGGAATGACCACATCATCAATACAGCTTGCTACAGCGATGGCTGCCATAGCAAACGGGGGCAGGCTGATGAAACCCTATCTGGTCAAGGCTGTAACTGATGAGGCAGGAAAGATTATTAAAGAGTATCATCCCCAGGTTGTCCGAAGAGTTCTATCCCCTGATACTGCAAAGACAGTATCAAGGGTACTTGAGGATGTGGCAACAGAGAGAGGCACGGCAAGGCATGCTGCAATAGATGGATATCGGGTTGCGGGTAAGACAAGCACTGCCCAGAAGGTTGACCCTGAAACTGGAAGATATTCAAAGAGAAATTATGTTTCCATGTTCACTGGATTTGTACCTGCGAACAGACCAAAACTTGTTATCCTTGCCATGATTGATGAACCAAGAGGAGGTTATTATGGCGGAGTGGTTGCAGCGCCTGTTTTTAAGGATGTTGGTCAGTGGGCTCTGGCTAATCTCAGGGTGCAGCCGCAACTGATACTGGCTGAAAATGACACTGTTTCTAACTCAAAAAAGGTCTCCCCGGGAAAAAAGAAGGAGCCGGTTACAGAGTTTAAAGATGTAAAAGAGGCAGATGCAGGTAAAAACAGAGATGGAGATATTCTTCCTGATTTCAGGGGGCTTACCATGCGGGAGGTATTAAAAAATATCAGTGCTCTGGGAATAAATATTACCTTTGAAGGAAGCGGAAGGGCCTATGAACAGGAACCTGAACCGGGGGTGTCTTTGGATAATGTCACCTCCGTCAAGGTCAGTTTCAGGCCTCCCGCATAAAATGTGTTTATGATGTTGTGAAGATGAATTTTTAAGACTGTAGTACTAATATCAGGAGTTATTAAAAGGTCATGAGGCTGTCGTATTTACTGGAGGCCATAAAAAAGTACAAACTGACTGGGTTTCCTGACCCTGATATTACCGGTCTGAGCTATGATTCAAGAAATATAAAATCAGGAGGGCTTTTTGTAGCAATAAAGGGCAATGCCCTTGACGGACATCTGTTTATACAAACGGCTATAGATAATGGTGCAAAGGCTGTGCTCGTTGAAAAAGATATCAGCCTGCCCCATGAGGTTACTGTGGTAAAGGTGTCTGATACAAGGAGGGAATTATCCAGGCTTGCTGAACGATTTTATGGATATCCCTTAAGTGCTATGGATGTTACAGGTGTTACTGGGACAAGCGGGAAGACAACAGTAACATACATGTTTGAATCAATGCTGTCAGCAGCCGGGAAAAAAACAGGGGTAATAGGCACTGTAAATACCAGATTCATGGGCAGGCTAACCCCTTCATCAGTCACCACACCTGAATCCCTTGACCTGATGTGTATTGCAAGAGAAATGGCAAATGAGGGTGTAACCAACCTTGTTCTGGAGGCATCATCCCATGCTCTTCATCAGAAGAGGGTAATTGATCTACCTTTCAGGGTTGCAGTCTTTACAAACCTATCAAGGGATCATCTTGATTATCATGACTCCCTGGACAGCTATTTTAAGGCAAAGAGCGAGCTGTTCAAAAATCTGCCTGTTATGGTGAACGGTAAAAAAAGCTGCGCTGTAATAAACATGGATGATCCGCGCGGAAAGGAATTATACGGGTTAACAAAGGCATCTGTTCTCACATACGGCCTGAATGGTGACTGGGATATAAGGGCAGAAAACATCAAGGCTGATTTTACCGGGCTAAGCGCAGAACTCATCACTCCAAATGGCAGCGCGGCGATAAAGTCACCCCTGTTAGGTGAAGTGAATATTTATAATATCCTGGCAGCCTCAGGGGCAGCACTTGCTTCAGGGGTAACCCTAGATGTAATTAAAAAAGGCATAGCCAATCTGGGGAGGGTCCCTGGCAGACTTGAAAGGGTGCCAAACAGGGCAGGTCTCTCCATAATTGTTGATTACTCCCATAAGCCCGATGCCCTCTCAAAGGTACTGAACAACCTGCGACCTTTTGTAAAGAAAAGGGTTATCACTGTTTTCGGGTGCGGTGGGGACAGGGACAAAGGCAAGAGATATGATATGGGGCTTATTGCAGGGAAAAACAGCGAGGTTGTAATTATAACCTCTGATAACCCAAGGACAGAAGTTCCAGAAATCATAATAAGCCAGATAGAAAAGGGCGTTCTTGACTCAGGTATGAAAAGGGCGAATGGAAATCAACCGGAAAATAATACCTACCTGATCGAAGCGGATCGTAGTTTAGCCATTAATAGGGCTGTGTCCATTGCAGATATAGATGATATCATCCTTATCGCGGGGAAGGGTCATGAGGATTACCAGATAACAGGGCAAACAAAAAGGCATTTTGACGACAGGGAAGAGGCCTTAAAGGCGGTGGATGCCCTATGACTGCAATATATAAAGAGTTGAAACTCAAGGAATTTATGGCCCCGGTAAATGGGGACATTATGAGCGGAAATCCTGATTTAGTAATTACAGGAGTAAGCACTGATACAAGGGAGATAAAAAAAGGAGAGCTTTTTATAGCGCTAACGGGTGATAATTTTGATGGCCATAAATTTCTCGCTGAGGCAGTTGAAAAAGGCGCAGTGTGCGTTGTTGTTGATGATGAGAAAAAGCTCCCGAAGGATTTGCAGGCCGCTGTCATCAAAGTAAGGGATACGCTTGCAGCCCTCGGGGATTTTGCCGGGTTTATCAGGCGCAGCCATGATGTAAAGGTGGTTTCAATTACAGGGAGCATGGGAAAGACAACAACAAAGGAGATGACTTCATGCATCCTTGAAAAGGGAAATGAGACACTTAAGAACCAGGGTAATTTTAACAATCTTGTAGGGCTGCCTCTTACCCTTTTAGGGCTTTCAGATAGACATAAAAGGGCAGTGCTTGAGATGGGTATGAACCATTTTAATGAAATCAGGAGGCTTACAAGGATTTCAGACCCTGATATCGGCATTATCACCAATGTCGGGCCGGTACATCTTGAGGGTGTGGGTGATATACACGGTGTGGCAAAAGCAAAAACAGAGATGATAGAAGAGATGCGCTCTGATGCAAAGGTTATTCTGTTTGGAGATGATGAGATCCTTATGAAAGAGGCAACCCGGTTCAACAGGGAGTTTTTTACATTCGGGATCGGCCCTGATAATGATGTAAGGGCAGATGAAATTAATATTTCCGGTAAGGGCGGTGTTTCATACCGTTTGAAATACAGGAATGATTCTATTCCTGTGGAGCTTAACGTGTCGGGCATGCACAACCTGGTGAACTCTCTAGCAGCCGCTTCTGCTGCAATATGTCTGAATGAGAAGATTGAAAATATAGCCTGCGGGCTTATAAAATTTAAAGGTGTAAAAGGCAGGCTTGTTAGCCTTATGCTTTCTGATGATGTTCTGTTGCTGGATGATACATATAACTCGAACCCATCTTCCTTGAAGGCCGCTCTGGAGGTAGCAAAGGAAATGGCGCATGGCACACGACCTCTTATTGTGGGTCTGGGGGACATGCTTGAGCTGGGGGATGAGTCAATTGAGGCGCATATTGAGGCTGGAAGACTGGTTGCGGAAAAAGGCGCCAGGTTTCTGTTTGCTATTGGCGCACATGCCCGATACATGCGTGAGGGTGCTTTAGAGGCTGGGTTTCAGAAAGATCGGGCCATTATTGTCAAGTCGCACCATGACATGATTACAGGGATAAATGATGTCGTGGGTAAGGGTGACCTCATACTCCTCAAGGGGTCACGCATGATGGGGCTTGAAAAGGTGGTTCAGGGCTTGAAGGATATCAGGCAGAAAGGAGGTATATCATGATGACAAGGTCAAAGAAAATAATGGTTGTAGATGATGAGGCCGGGATAAGGGCGCTTTTATCGGATGCCCTGATCCAGGAGGGATATAATGTTACCCTTGCGGTAAATGGAGCGGATTCATTACGTCAGTTAGATAACAGGCGTTTTGATCTTTTGATAACAGATATCAATATGCCAAAGCTTAATGGCCTGGAACTTATAAGGATGATGAAGAAAAGAGGCCGGAGGGAAAAGGTAATTTTAATCAGCGGAGAATCGATGGACCATACCCGGTTAAATAAAGAGTCTATGCCGGTGTTTGCGCAGTTAAAAAAACCATTCAGGGTGGATCATCTCCTGGAGACTGTAATATCAGCCCTTGGGTCTAATGGCTCTCGACAGAAAAGAAGGAAAAATGCTGCATAAACTATTACTGTTATTAGATATGAATTTCTCCTGGGTGAATCTCTTCAGATATCACTCACTCAGGACTATACTCGCTACGCTTATGGCGATTTCTTTTTTTATCCTTTTTGGAAAATGGGCAATCAGGAAACTGGGCTCATTACAGATGAAACAGTATATACGTGATGACGGCCCCAAGACCCATCTGGGAAAGGCCGGCACTCCGACCATGGGCGGGTGTATAATAATATCGGTAATTATAGTCTCTGTCATCATATGGGGTGATTTAAACAATATTTATCTGTGGCTTACTCTTTATTCTGCCTTCGCTTTCGGTCTGATAGGGTTAAGGGATGATACATTAAAGATCACAAGAAAAAGCAGTGACGGGCTCAGCGCAAAGGGAAAGTTTCTTTTACAATGCCTTATTGCGCTTCCTGTAGCTGCTGCACTCTATTTTCACCCGGGGTTTGACACACAGCTAAATGTCCCGTTTTTTAAAAATATCAGCCCTGATCTGGGCGCGTGGTATATCCCCTTTGCTGTATTCATAATAGTAGGATTTTCAAACGCGGTAAATCTGACAGACGGCCTGGACGGCCTCGCAATAGGGCCAATAATAATCGCCTTTATGAGTTATATCGTTTTTTCATACCTGTCAGGTAATATTAGATTCGCATCCTATCTGCTCATACCATATGTCCCTGGCAGCGGCGAACTGGCAGTGCTGTGCGGGGCAGTTGTCGGTGCTGGGCTCGGGTTTCTGTGGTTCAACTCTTATCCTGCCCAGGTCTTTATGGGTGATGTGGGCTCGCTTCCCCTTGGGGCAATCCTGGGGACAGTAGCAGTAATTACAAAGCAGGAGATCACCCTTTTAATCGTTGGAGGGCTTTTTGTAGTTGAAACACTCTCTGTAATATTTCAGGTAGGGTATTTCAAGATGTCCGGTGGACGCAGGATATTCAGGATGGCGCCGATTCATCATCATTTTGAACTTAAAGGGTGGCAGGAGTCAAAGGTAACAGTACGTTTCTGGATAATCGCAATAATACTGACACTTTTATCAATGAGTACGTTAAAGCTAAGGTAATATGGAATTTAAGAATAAAAAAATCCTGGTCGTAGGTTTTGGCAAATCAGGCCTTGCCACGGCCAGGTGTCTTATAAAGAGGGGTGCGAATGTCACGATAGGTGACATAAAACCTGAAAGCGCCCTTGACACAGATATTCTTAAAGAGGTCAGGGGTTCGGGTATTAAACTTGAGATTGGCGGTCACAATACATCGACCTTCTTAAGCGCGGACATGATTATCGTAAGCCCGGGTGTGCCCCTTAATATTAAACCCCTTGCTGCGGCCAGGGAAAAGGGTATCCCCATTTCAGGGGAGTTTGAGATGGCTTCCAGGCTTGTTGATTCCCCTATCCTGGCTGTAACCGGTACAAATGGAAAGACCACAACCGTGAGTCTTATAGAAGAGATAATAAAGAGGTCAGGGCGGTCCCTTTTTGCAGGCGGTAACATAGGGGTACCTCTTATGGAATATGTTTCAGAGGGGGTAAAATCCGACTTTGTCCTTGTTGAGGTGAGCAGTTTTCAGCTTGATACGGCAGAGAGGTTCAACCCCTTTGTCTCCCTGATATTGAACATAACCCCTGACCACCTTGACAGATATGAGAGTTTTGATGCCTATGCAAGGTCGAAACAGAGCATTACAAAAAATCAGGGTAAGGGGCAGTATGCCATATTGAATGACGATGATCCCCTGCTTCATGATTTCAAGCCTGGTAATGATGTGACAGTGCTCAGGTATGGATTAAAGAGGTCTGACAGATCTAATGCATACATAGAAGAAAACATGCTTATAGCCTCTATTCCTGGAAAGAGTGAAGCCTCTTTCAGCCTTGATGGGTTTAAACTCCCCGGGGCGCATAACCTGAGCAACCTTATGGGTGTTGTGCTTGTTGCACTGTGCGCTGGCATTGATAAAGAGTGTATTCAGGAAACCATACTTGAATTTAAAGGGCTCCATCACAGGATAGAGCATGTGGCAGAATTATCAGGCGTAGATTTTTATGATGATTCAAAGGCAACTAATGTGGATGCGGCTATCAAGTCCATCGAGGTATTTGACAGGCCAATAATACTGATAGCAGGAGGGGTCCACAAGGGCGGGGAGTATGAACCCCTGGTAATTGCATCAAAACAGCGTGTAAAAAGAGGTGTCTTTTTAGGTGAGGCGCGTTTCATGCTGGGTGATGCCTTTAAGGGTAAAATCCCTTACGAGTATGCAGAGGATATGGGGGCGGCAGTAAAAAAGGCATTCGGGGCAGCTGTAAAGGGAGATGTGGTGCTTCTTGCCCCTGCCTGTTCAAGCTTTGACATGTTTACTGACTACAGCCACAGGGGCATGGTATTCAGGGAAAAGGTGGAAGAGTTAAAAAATGAGTAAAAGAAAAAACACAGCAGGAGGATATGATTTCTTTATCCTTATCCCCACAATAGTTCTTCTGGGGATGGGGCTTGTAGCCATTTACAGCTCAAGCTCATTTCTTGCTGCACACAGGTATCAGGACAGTAATTTTTTCCTGGCAAAACAGGGCTCTTTTGTGCTCATCGGATTTTTTCTTCTCTTCATAATCAAGAATATCCCTGTTGAGAAATATAAATGCCTTGTATATCCGCTCCTCTTTATCTGTTTTATATTGCTTGTTATGGTGTTTATTCCGGGGATCGGGAAAAAGGTTGGCGGAGCACAGAGGTGGATCAAGCTCGGCCCCCTTGTGCTTCAGCCATCAGAACTGGTCAAATTGTCTCTTGCTTTTTATATGGCCTATTCCATGTCCAAAAAGGCAGATTACATGTCAAGCTTCACCAAGGGGCTCCTTCCTCATCTGATGGTTGCCGGGGCATTTATGTCCCTTATACTGATCCAGCCTGATCTTGGAACAACGGTAATCATAGGCTCCTGGATGATTATTCTGATGTTTGTTGCAGGGATGAATATCTTTCACCTTATTTCCATTGTCATTGTTTCTGCCCCGGCTGTTTATTATCTTATTACACATGAGCTGTACAGGATAAACCGTCTCATGGCCTACCTTAAACCATGGGAAGACCCGCAGGGTTTCGGGTTCCAGATTATTCACTCCTTTCTAGCCTTTGGCTCAGGCGGGTTACTGGGTGTCGGCCTTGGAAACAGCAAGCAAAAGCTTCTTTATCTGCCTGAGTCTCATACTGATTTCATACTCAGTATACTTGCAGAGGAGCTTGGACTGGTGGGCATTGCTTTTATCATAATGCTTTTTTTAATACTGATAATAAGGGGTTTGAAGATAGCACTTGATGCCCCTGATCTGTACAGCAGTTACCTTGCTTTGGGAGTAACCATATTGATGGGGCTCCAGGTAATAATAAACATGGGGGTAGTAATGGGTTTATTACCGACAAAGGGGCTGACCCTGCCATTTTTAAGCTATGGGGGTTCATCACTTCTTGTCAATATGGCGGGTGTGGGAATTTTGATGAGCATATCGGCAAGAAAATGAAAAGGATATGCGGTGTTCGGTATACGGTGTAAGGTTATGGTCTAGAAGACAGGGAGCAAGAGAGAAATAGAAACAGGAGAGAAAAGGTTTAAAGTTATAATAGCCGGGGGAGGTACCGGCGGGCATCTGTTCCCTGGGATAGCAGTTGGTAATGAGTTCAGGAACAGGTATCCAGGGACAGATATTCTCTTTGTAACAGCAGGAAAGGAGCTTGAAACACGAATACTTGAAAGGGCGGGGTTCAGGCAGGAAGGCCTTACAGTTAAAGGTATCAAGGGAAAGGGGATGCTGGAAACATTGATGGCCTTGTTTAAACTGCCCCTGAGCCTTTTTCAGTCACTGAGCATTATAAGAAGGGTATCTCCTGATATAATCCTTGGAGTCGGCGGTTACTCTTCAGGGCCTTTGTGCCTCGCGGGAAGACTAATGGGAATACCTGTTGTGATACATGAACAGAATTCCTATCCGGGGGTTACAAACAGGCTCCTGAGCAGGATAGCAGACAGGGTGTTTATATCCTTTGAAGAGAGCAGACAGTATTTTTCTTCAGGGACAATATTGCTGACAGGAAACCCTGTCCGGGATGTTTTTAAAGAAGGGGCAAAACCTCTTGCGACTGAAAAGGGAACCTTGACCATATTTGTAACAGGGGGTAGCCAGGGGGCTGTGGCGGTAAACACCCTTTTTCTTGATGCCCTTGCCGTGATGAAAGATAAGGGGATATTACCAGGGGTGATACATCACACAGGGCACAGAGATTATGAAAGGGTTCAAAATGAATACATAAAGCGGGGCTTAGAGGGGTTGATAACACCCTTTATAGATAACATTAGGGATGCATATGAGCAGGCTGATATATTCATAGGAAGGGCAGGTGCAGGGACCATATTTGAACTCGCGGCAATGGGCAGGCCATCTATCCTGATTCCCCTTCCGGGTTCAGCGAACAATCACCAGGAATCAAATGCAATGGCCCTTGTGAGATCTGGTGGCGCAGTTATGCTGAACCAGCAGGGGGCTGATGGAAAGATGCTGGCAGAAAAGATAATGGGATTCAATAATGACAGGGGTTTATTAATAAGGATGGGTGAGAGTTGTAAAAGGCAGGCAAGGCCTGGTGCGGCAAGGGATATTGTGGATGAGATGTGCAAACTGATTGGTAAAAATCAGGGATAATCATGAAGACTTTTGAAAAGACAAAACATATACACTTTGTAGGGGTAGGCGGTATCGGCATGAGCGGTATTGCTGAGCTCCTTCTTAATCTTGGATATAAAGTAAGTGGAAGTGATCTCAGGGATTCAGCCGCATCCGGAAGGATTGCCAAACTTGGAGGCAAGGTTTTTATAGGCCATGATGAAAAAAATATTGAAGGTGCTGACGTTGTTGTCTATTCATCAGCCGTCTCCCCTGAGAATCCTGAAATAATTGCCGCAGGTGGAAGATATATCCCTGTCATACAGAGGGCAGAGATGCTTGCGGAGCTGATGCGGCTCAAATACGGCGTTGCCATTGCAGGAGCACACGGCAAGACAACAACAACATCTATGGTTGCCTCTATTGTTACTGCTGCCGGGCTTGATCCGACAGTGCTTATAGGTGGCAGGCTTGACATATGGGGGGGCTCCAATGCCAAGCTCGGCCAGGGTGACATACTAGTTGCAGAGTCTGACGAAAGTGATGGGTCATTCATGATACTTTCACCCACGATTGCCGTTGTCACAAATATAGACCGTGAACACATGGATCATTATGGCGATATGGATGCCATCAGAAACACATTTGTCAGTTTTATAAATAAGATACCCTTTTATGGTGCAGCGATCCTGTGTCTTGATAATGAGGAGATTCAGAACATTATTCCAAGGCTGAAAAAACGCTATATGACATATGGGCTTACTTCACAGGCTGATCTGCGCGCAAATGATATCATCAGGCATACGTTCAGCTCTGATTTTGAGGTGATCAATAAAGGTCAAAGCCTGGGCCGTATAACAGTCGGGATGCCGGGAACACACAGTGTTCTCAATGCCCTTGCTGCTGTAGGCGTAGGCCTGGAGCTTAATATAGAACTTGATCATATTAAAAAGGGGCTGTCCGATCTCGGAGGGCTTGCAAGAAGGTTCCAGAAAAAGGGCGAAGAAAATAATGTGATGGTGATAGACGATTACGGCCATCATCCGACAGAAATTATGGCAACCCTTGAGGCTGCGAGGGAGTCATGGCCTGAGAACAGGGTGATAGTCCTCTTCCAGCCCCACAGATACACAAGGACAAAGGAGCTCTATGACAGGTTTGTAATCAGCTTTAATCACTCGGATGTGCTTATTATTGAGCCGATTTATGCAGCAAGCGAAATACCCATAGAAGGCGTTGATTCCGAATGGCTGTATAAAGGTATAAAGGAGCATGGCCATAAGGAGGTGTATCTGGTTAATAATCATGATCATGCCCTTTCACTGTTAAAGGAGATGGTGAAGCCCGGTGACAGGGTTATTACTCTTGGCGCGGGGGATGTTTATAAAGTGGGTGATGGCCTGCTCGAGGCAATGAGATAAGACAAAAAGGCAGTGTCATGAATAACAGGCAGAAGTCGGCGCTTCTTGAAATATTAAATGATTCTGTGATTTTTGATGCTGAGATGGCCTCATACAGCACGCTCAGGGCAGGGGGAAGGGCTGAGGCATTGTGTTTTATAAATAGTCTTGCGCTGCTTACAGCGGTTATGGGTTTCCTGAACAGGGAATCGATCAACTGTATGGCAATAGGAAAGGGAAGTAACCTCCTTGTCATGGATCAGGGTATAAAAGGGGCAGTCCTGATTCTTAAGGGGGAACTTGCAAATATCAGAGGCAGGAGCGGTAATCTGGTGACAGCAGGAGGAGGAGTATCAAACAGGGAGCTTATTAAATACTGTATTCAGGAGGGGCTTTCAGACATGGAATTTCTGGCGGGTGTCCCCGGTACAATAGGGGGCGCTGTCATGATGAATGCAGGTGCGTATGGTAAAGAAACAGGCGATTATATAGAAAAGATAGGCATTGTTACATCATCAGGTATTGCTGAGGAGCTTTTTGGCTCTGGAATAAATTTTTCATACAGAGGGAGTTCTGTACCGGAAAGGTCGGTAATATACAGTGTCACGATAAAGTTGAGAAATGATGAACGGGCGCAGATAAAGGAAAGGGTGGAGAAAAATTTGAGCATGCGCAGGGCAAGTCAGCCCCTTGATATGCCAAACTGCGGGTCAGTGTTTAAAAATCCCCAGGGGGACTTTGCGGCGAGGCTTATTGAGGCAAGCGGGTTGAAGGGGTTTAAAATAGGGGGCGCCATGATTTCCCGGAAGCATGCAAATTTTATAGTTAACATGGGTGATGCGAAGGCATCAGATATCCTTGCGCTAATAGAGGCTGCAAGGAAAAGGGTAAAAGAGGATTCAGGTATAGTGCTTGAAACAGAGGTCAGGGTGGTTGGTCAATGAAAAAAAAGGTCATATTGTCCAAACAGGCTGTCAGTAGAAGACGGCCCAAGGACTACTCTGTAATCTTCAGGGCATTCAAGGCGCTCGCCATAATGTCCACGAAGATATTTGGCCTGTGCATGGTTGCTGTATCCATTAGCGTTTTTTTTATCTATCTTTATCAGTATCTGATTACCTCTCCCTATGTAAGGCTTGAGGAGGTCAGAATCTCCGGGGTGGATGAAAAAACAAAGCGGGAGCTAATTGAGATATCAAATCTGGACAGTGAGTTATGTCTATTAACAATAGATCTCACGGATATAAAAAGGAAGATGGAAGAGCACCCCTGGATAAAAAGGGTCGAGCTCGAAAAGAGCTTCCCGAACCTCTTACTGGTCCGGGCAGAAAAGGAGAACCCCTATGCGATACTGGTGCTGGACAGCCTCTATTATTTAAACAGGGAGGGGCTGCCCTTCAAGGAGATTACGTACAATGATAACAAGGATTTCCCGGTAATAACCGGTATAAGTCCAAAGAGCAGCAGGCGGGACCATTATCTGAAGCTCGCAGTGGAAATACTTTCAGCATTTGAAATGGAAAAGGGCGCATGGTCAAAGGAAGAATTGAGTGAGTTGCATTTTGAAGATGGTGAAAAGGTTTCACTTTACTCCATATCAATGCCTCTGGTGCTGAAGATGGGATGCAGTGAATTTGATGAAAAAAAGATAGAGCTGAAGAAGATACTGGGTCATCTTAAGGAAACAGGCCGGATAGAGATGGTAAAGGCTATAGACCTGAATTATACAAAGGGTGCTGTGGTATCATTCAGGGATGCGGGTTAACAATATTACAGGAATTAAGAGAATGCCGGGAAAGATAATAGTAGGTCTGGACATAGGGACAACAAAAATATGCGCTGTTGTCGGCGAGATTGTCAACGATGAAATTGAGATAATAGGGGTTGGCACCCATCCTTCTGAGGGGTTGAGAAAGGGTGTTGTCATAAATATTGAAAAAACCGTGCAATCCATCAAAGAGGCCATAGAAGAGGCTGAAACAATGGCCGGGTGCGAAATCAGCTCTGTGTATGCGGGGATAGCCGGCGGGCATATAAAGGGCTTTAACAGCCACGGGGTAATAGCCTTAAAAGAGCGTGAGGTCACAAAAAAGGATATAGAAAGGGTCATTGAGGCTGCAAGCGCTGTTGCAATACCCATGGACAGGGAGGTAATTCATATCCTTGAACAGGAGTTTATTGTTGACGAGCAGGATGGGATCATGGACCCCCTTGGGATGTCAGGTGTCAGGATGGAGGCAAAGATTCATATTGTGACAGGGGCAGTCACATCCGCTCAGAATATTATCAAATGCGCAAACAGGGCAGGTCTGGATGTCCATGACATAGTACTGCAATCAATAGCAAGCAGTGAAGCAGTGCTGACAAATGAAGAGCGTAATCTGGGAACAGCCCTTATTGACTTTGGAGGGGGAACCACAGATATGGCCGTTTTTTCAAGGGGATCAATCAAGCATACCTCGGTGCTTGCCCTTGGCGGTGACAACCTTACATATGATATCTCAATAGGCATCAGAACCCCTACAGTTGAAGCGGAAAAGATCAAGATGAAATATGGTTGCGCTCTCACCTCAATGATCGGAAGCGATGAGATTATTGAGGTGCCTGGCGTTGGCGGCAGGGGGCCCAGGACACTCCCCAGACAGTTTCTTGGAGAGATCCTTGAGCCTAGGCTTGAGGAGATTTTTTCACTTATACAGAGTGAGTTGATAAGGTCAGGATTTGATGATTCAATCAATTCGGGCGTTGTTATAACAGGGGGCTCATCAGAGCTTCAGGGTGTGACTGAACTGGCTGAGCAGATATTCAATGTGCCATGCAGGATCGGCTATCCTGACAAGGTGGGCGGGCTGGTTGAGGTGGTAAATAAGCCCATGTATGCGACTGCTGTGGGGCTTGTTCTTTACGGGGCAAAGCAGACCAGCAGCAATAAAAAATTTCGGATTAGAGATACCAATATTTTTGCAAAGGTTGTAGATCGAATGAAGAAGTGGTTCAAGGATGTAATTTAAAAGAGATAGAATTATGCAGCAATATGAAGCTTGGTGGAATAGTTTTAGTAACGGCCAGTTGAGGCCAACAATAAGGAGGGACACTATGAGGTTTGAATTTGTTGACAGAAAGGAAACCTATGATGCCAAAATCAAGGTAATCGGCATCGGTGGAGGTGGCGGGAATGCAATAAACAATATGATATCCTCTCAACTGAAGGGAGTTGACTTTATTGCTGCCAATACCGACAGCCAGGACCTTGAGAGGTCTCTTTGCCCTAACAGGCTCCAGCTCGGCGCCGGTATTACAAGGGGCTTGGGCGCAGGGGCGGACCCTGAGGTAGGAAAACAGGCGGCTGAAGAAAGCATTAATGACATCAGGGAATGGGTCAGTGGTGCAGACATGATTTTTATAACCGCAGGCATGGGCGGTGGCACCGGTACTGGCGCAGCGCCGATAATTGCAAGGGAATGCAAGGAGAGCGGGGCGCTTACGGTAGCGGTTGTCACAAAACCGTTCAAGTTTGAAGGGGATAAGAGGATGAACCGTGCCCTGATGGGCATTGATAAACTCAAGAAGGATGTCGATACCCTTATAATAATCCCCAATGAAAGGCTTAAGGCAATAGGGGAAAAAGGCGCAATGTTCAGAGACTTGATTGCCAAGGCGGACGAGGTCCTTTTAAATGCAGTAAAGGGCATATCGGATCTTATTATGAGTAACGGCTTTATTAACCTTGATTTTGCCGATGTGAAAAAGGTGATGTCTGAGATGGGGACTGCGATAATGGGCACGGGCAGGGCAAGGGGAGAAAACCGTGCGTCCGAGGCGGCACAGCAGGCTATTAACAGCCCGCTCCTTGAAGATATATCTGTGAGCGGCGCAAAGGGTCTTCTGATGAATATCACAGCGTCACCTGATATCACAATGGAGGAGATAGACCTCGCAAGCAATTATATCAAGGGTGAGGTGGCAGATGATGCTGAGATAGTCTGGGGTATTGTCTTTGATGAAGACATGGGCGATGAGGTCCAGATCACGGTAATTGCCACCGGAATAGACAAGGATACCTATAAAAAGGTGGTGAGACTGGGCTCAATGGGCGGTCTGGGGGCAGTAAGAGACCTCACTGCTGAAGAGGCAAAGGATAACTGGACGGTGAAGGTGAATGGTGAAGAGATAGATGAATATGATATCCCTGCATACCAGAGAAAGGCGGTAGCTGAGGAGAAGATAGCAATAAAACAGGAAGAGGAGCCTGTTATGCCGCATAAAAAGGGGATTTTTAAAAAGGTCTTTTTCAAGGATGACCTTGACTACCCTGCCTTTCTAAGGGTAAAGGCGGATTAAAGATAACAAGATGCCAGGTAGTTCTGCCCATTTGAGTAATGGGAAACCTGCCCGTGAGTTGGGGGCAATTAAAAAGGAATGGGGGGGGAAGATTTCATTCGCCCTTGTTTACCCCAACAGATATTATGTGGGCATGTCCAACCTGGGATTCCAAATTGTTTACAGGCTGTTAAACGACAGAGATGATGTAGTAGCAGAAAGGGTCTTTCTGCCTGAGGATACGGAATTGTCCCTCCACCCGAGGGCAGGAAGCGGCCTGATTTCCATGGAATCCAGGGCGCTCCTTTCTCGTTTTGACCTGATAGCCTTTTCCATCTCCTTTGAGAATGACTATCCCAATATACTTAATATACTTGATCTGGCCCATATCCCATTAAAAAGTGAAGAGCGGGATGAATCATCTCCCCTTGTCATGGCAGGGGGGGTAACAACCTTTTTAAACCCTGAGCCTATTTCAGATTATATAGATTTTTTTCTGCTTGGCGAGGCAGAGGAAAACCTTAACCCGTTTATTGATCTTTTTAAAGGGGTAGCGGGCAGGGGGAGTTCAAGAAAAGAGCTTCTTCAAAACCTCGCTAAAGGTATGGGGAGCATATATGTCCCATCCCTCTATCATGTTGATTATGATTCAGAGGGCACAATAACTTCAAGAGGCCCATTGATTCACGGAATCCCAGACAGGATAAGCTCTGCTGTAACTGGTAAGGCTGATCTCACTGTAAACAGTTCAACAATAATTTCAGATTCAACAGAATTTGCTGATAAGCTCCTTGTTGAGCTTGGCAGGGGCTGCGGCAGGTCATGCCGCTTTTGTGCAGCAGGGTTTGTGTACAGGCCGCCAAGATATCAGGATGCAAAAAAGGTGATTGCTTCCATTGATGAATCCTCTTTTGGATGCGGCGAGATTGGATTACTTAGCGCCTCTGTCCTTGATACGCCTGGTATAACAAATATAGCTGAAAAGATACTGGCCTGCGGCAAGACATTTTCTCTCTCCTCCCTAAGGGCAGATCTCCTGAATGAAGAGATGCTTATACTCCTTAAAAAGGCTGGGCAGAAGCATATTGCTATAGCTCCAGAAGCAGGCTCTGAAAGGCTCAGGAGGGTAATCAACAAGCACCTTACACATGAACAGATCACTAATGCTGTCAGGCTCATTGCAAGGGTTGGCAAATTTTCACTCAGACTGTATTTTTTAATAGGGCTGCCGACAGAGACAATGGATGATGTGGCAGCCATTTATGATCTCATTAAAAAGATAAAACACTCCATGGTGAGTGAGTCTAAGGCCAGAGGAGAGATAGGCCAGATACGCTTAAGTGTCAACTGCTTTATACCAAAACCCTTTACACCCTTTCAGTGGTTCCCTATGGAGGATATGAACAGCCTCAAGGAAAAGCAGAGGTTCCTTAAAAAGAGCCTTTCAAAGGAGGGCGGAGTAACTGTAACCTTTGATGTGCCAAAGTGGGCATACCTTCAGACGCTTCTATCCATGGGGGATAGAAGGGCAGGGGCTATTCTAAAAAAGGCACATGGATATGGGGATGACTTTACAAAGGCCTTTCGTGATTCAGAATTGAATGCAGACTTCTTTGTGAACAGGCCAAGAAACCTCGATGAGATACTCCCCTGGGATTTTATCGATCATGGTATCAAGAAGAGGTCCCTTATCGAGGAATACAAACTCGCGCTTAAGGAGACAGAGTCGGCAATATGTGATCCGGGTAATTGCATTAGGTGCGGGGTATGTGAAAGGTAATTTCTCAGGTTAGTCCATATCCGTTAAAATATACCCTCTCATAGTAATCATACCCTGATTGACATTATATAATTAATAGGTAAATATCGGGTGAAATTACAGTCAATACTGAGGAATATGAAAGAAGGTATACAGGATAAAATGAAGACTGATTTAAAGTCTCTCTCTGCTAACGAGACCATTGAATGGGTCAAAGGGGTTGGCCTTGAGCCCTACAGGGCAGGTCAGATAAGGCAGTGGCTTTTCCAGAGGATGGCCACCTCCTTTGATGAGATGACAAATGTCTCCATCGCAATCCGGGAGAGGTTAAAGGAAACGGCCTTTATCACACGTATCGGAAAGATCAAAACACTCGTATCAGAGGATACCACAGAGAAGTATCTTTTTAAACTTGATGATGGCAGCCTGATAGAGTCAGTGCTTATACCGGAAAAAGATCATTTCACCCTGTGCATCTCATCCCAGGTGGGATGCGCAATGGGTTGCACATTCTGTCATACAGCGCGTCAGGGGTTAAAAAGGAACCTTACCGCAGGGGAGATCATCGAACAGGTTATCGAGACACAGAGAGGGATGGCTGACCCTGATAAACTCACAAACATCGTACTCATGGGCATGGGTGAGCCCCTTGCCAATTATGATGCGGTAGTTACCGCCATAAATAATCTGATAGATCAGAATACAATCAGCTTTTCACACAGAAAGATTACCCTTTCCACCTCCGGTATCGTCCCCAATATAATAAGGCTTGGTAAGGATTCTCCTGTCAACCTTGCTGTATCCCTTAATGCCGGGGATGATGAGACCAGAAACCGCATTATGCCCATTAACAAGACATACAACCTTAAAAGCCTTATCGCTGCGTGTAAACAGTTTCCGCTTCCAAACAGGAAGATGATCACCTTTGAATATATCCTTATCAATGGGGTTAATGACAGCCCGGGAGACGCACTTAAGGTGGCTAAGCTTTTAAGGGGTGTAAGGGCCAAGATCAACCTTATCCCCCTTAACCCCGGCCCGGACCCCTCCATGTGCGCCCCATCATGGGATGAGATGGTCAGGTTTCAGGATATTCTTGCGGAAAATCAGTACACAGTTATCATAAGAAAGAGCAAGGGCCAGGATATACTTGCGGCCTGCGGCCAGCTGAGCGCAAAAGAGCTAACCCAATTTTAACTTGCTTTTAAATTTCAATATGTTAAGGTACCCACCCTGCTGTCAGGCAGGATAGAATATGCTTTAAAAGGAAAAAAATGATGATAAAACTTGATTTTACAAAGGGAAGCGGATTGCTTCCGGCAATTGCCCAGGATTACAGGACAGGAAAGGTGCTTATGCTGGCCTATATTAATGAGGATTCTTGGAAAAAGAGCCTTGAAACAGGCGAGGTACATTACTGGAGCAGGTCAAGAAGCGAGCTTTGGCACAAGGGTGGCACATCCGGTAATGTCCAGAAGATAAAAGAGATATATGCAGACTGTGATAATGACACTGTTCTGTTTGTGGTGGATCAGATCGGCCAGGCAGCATGTCATACGGGCCGTGAGAGCTGCTTTTACCAGAAGATAGATAATAAGGGCGAGGTAACCATTGTTGGCGATAAGATATTTGACCCTGAAAAGGTGTATGGGAAAAAATAATAAAAACATATGCTCAATGATCTAAGCTGAAGGCTCAAAGCTCAAAGCCGAAAGCATTTGTTTAAAATTTGAGAGGAAATCAAAAATGAAAAAATTAAAATTGGGTATTCCCAAGGGGAGCCTTCAAAATTCAACACTTAGCCTGTTTGAAAAATCAGGCTGGAGGATAAACGTGGATGGCAGGAGTTATTTCCCTGCTATCAATGATGATACAATTGAGTGCACCATCTGTCGCGCACAGGAGATGTCACGTTATGTGGAGAGTGGTGCGATCGACGCAGGGCTTACCGGTCTTGACTGGACAATGGAGAATGAATCGGACGTGGTGGTGGTGGATGACCTTGTCTACAGCAAGGTAAGCCAGAACCCGGCGAGATGGGTGCTCGCAGTGCCGAACGATTCAGGCATAAAGGAATTAAAGGACCTCCAGGGCAAAAAGATATCTACTGAACTGGTGAATTTCACAAAGAAATATTTCAAGGAAAGAGACATAGATGTCCATGTAGAGTTTTCATGGGGCGCCACAGAGGCAAAGGTGGTATCAGGGCTTGCTGATGCCATTGTAGAGGTAACAGAGACAGGCAGCACCATCAAGGCACATGGCCTGAAGATAATTCATGAGCTTATGAGGTCAAACACCCAGCTTATCGCGAATAAAGAGTCCTGTAAGGATGAATGGAAAAAGGAAAAGATCGGTCAGATAATACTCCTGCTTAAGGGGGCATTAAGGGCAGAAAAGATGGTGGGGATCAAGATGAATGTACCTGAAGAAAAGCTTGAAAGTGTTATAAGTCTTCTCCCGAGCCTGAATGCGCCCACAGTCGCACACCTCTATAAATCCACATGGACATCAGTTGAAACAGTGGTGGATTCAAAGGTGGTTAGGGACCTTATTCCACAGCTCATCAAGGCCGGTGCTGAGGGTATAATAGAATATCCCCTGAACAAGGTTATTTAGATATAAGCAGGCCCTCCATGACTAAAGTTTCAGGACGTTCTCAGAATATATCTTCTTTTATCGTCATGGATGTGCTTGAACGTGCCCATGAGCTTGAGCAGGAGGGTATGGAAATCATCCACCTTGAGGTAGGGGAGCCTGACTTTGCTACCCCTCCCCCCATTTCCGAGGCGGCAATAGAGGCAATAAAAAGGGAGGAGACCCACTATACCCACAGCTTAGGCCTTCTCGATCTGAGGAGGGCTATCTGCGAGCATTATTACAAAAAATATGGTGTGGAGGTAGACCCTGGCAGGGTAGTGGTGAGTTCAGGCACATCACCGGCACTGTTCATGATCTACTCTGCATTGCTTGATCAGGGTGATGAGATAATCATATCAAACCCCCATTACCCATGTTACCCCAATTTTGCCCTGTTTCTTAAGGCTGCACCCTGCTTTGTAGATGTCTTTGAAGAGGAGGGCTTTCAGTACAGGCCCTCTGAGATCAGGAAAAGGATAACAGCAAAGACAAAGGCTATACTGATTAACAGCCCCTCAAACCCAACAGGCACGCTCCTCTCACCGGAAAGGATGGAAGAAATAGCAGGGTTAGGGCCAATGATAATATCGGACGAGATATATCACGGGCTTGTATATGGGGAAATAGAGCACAGCATACTTGAGTACACAGACAGGGCCTTTGTGGTAAACGGCTTTTCAAAGCTTCATGCTATGACAGGGTGGCGGCTGGGCTATGCCATAGTGCCGCCGGAGTTTGTGCGACCAATCCAGAAGATCCAGCAGAATTTCTACATATCAGCGAGCAGCATTGCACAGTGGGCAGGGATTGCAGCCCTGACAAATGCAGATAATGAGATAGAACAGATGAGGTCTGTATATAATGAGAGGCGGGTTTATATGATAAAGCGGCTAAGAAAGCTGGGTTTTACGATTCAGGTTGAGCCAAGGGGGGCATTCTATGTTTTTGTGAATGCCAGGCATATATCTGATGACTCATACAGGCTCGCATTTGATATACTTGAAAAGGCAGGGGTAGGTATAACGCCTGGCATTGATTTTGGCAAAAATGGCGAAGGCTATCTCAGGTTTTCATATGCCAACTCAATGGATAACATAATCGCCGGCCTTGACCGGCTTGAAAAATACCTTGAGGAAAGATAGATGGATGTATCATTTATAAAAAGCGCCTTTGAAAAGGGCCATTATCCGCCACCTGAAAGGCCTGAGATCGCATTTGCCGGAAAATCAAATGTAGGCAAGTCCTCGCTTATTAATGTCCTTGTTAACAGGAACAAACTCGCCAGAACAAGCTCTACTCCGGGAAGGACGCAGGCCCTCAATTTTTTTAATATTGGCAACAACCTCTGTTTTGTTGACCTGCCCGGTTACGGTTTTGCAAAGGTGCCACTTAATATAAAGGCATCATGGGGCAGGATGGTTGAAACATACCTTGAGAGCCGTGAAAACCTCAAGGCGGTTATTGTGATCATGGATATAAGGCGTGAACTGTCAGAGGATGACACTAACCTCATAAACTGGCTTACTGAATATAGAAGGGGCGTTATCCCGGTTTTAACCAAGGTGGATAAGCTTAACCGCAAAGAGAGGGATACAAGGACAAGGATACTTGAAGGGTCTCTCTCAGCGTTGAATATTGATAAACCCATACTCTTCTCCGCACAGACACGTGAGGGAAGAGATGAGATATGGAAAAGGATAGAGGGTATTTTAACCTCAAATGAACGCTAATTATTTTTGTTAAAACGAATCTTTTCCATCCCAGTTTGCCAGAGCCAGAATTTATCAGGATTCATAGAGATAAACGAGTGGCCTATTGAATAAAACTCATCAGCCTCCTATACTTGACATCTGCCTTGTACAGCTCCTCTGCCCCTGGTTTTTAAGGTTATGCTTTTCAGGTTTTTCATGGATTGCCTTTTCTATAAGAGCAAGTATCTCCTCATCGCTCTTCCCTTCTCTTAACAGGGGCATTGCATCTATCTCGGTCTCTGAAAAGAGGCAGCTTCTCAAATGGCCGTCTGCAGTGAGCCTCAGACGGTTACATACAGCGCAGAAGTGGTTGCTTAAGGCTCCTATAAGCCCTATCTCACCCTTTGCATTTTCTATTTTATACCGCTGTGCAGGGCCGTCCAGGCTGTTTCTTCTTTCTATGGATACAAGAGGGCCGACATTCTGGAGCCTCTCGTATATCTCTAGTATTGAGAGGAATTTTTCAGAGTTCCAGTTGTTGCCCCCTATGGGCATGTGCTCTATAAACCTGATGTGGTAAGGCTTTTCAAGGGTAAGCCTGCCAAAATCCTCTATCTCATCATCATTAACACCCTTTATGGCAACAACATTCAGCTTTATGGGTGAAAAGCCGAGCCTTTCCGCCATCTGGATACCTTCCCATACCTGGTGAAAATAATCACGGCCTGTTATCCTTTTAAACTTTTCAGGCTTGAGTGAATCAAGGCTTATATTGAGCCTGGTTACGCCGCATGCCTTGATCTCGGCAGCATATTGTTTTAAGAGCACGCCGTTGGTGGTGATAGATATCTCTTCAAGGTCCTTTATTTTACTCATGTCTTTTAAAAAATCAGTAAAGCCCTTACGGACAAGTGGTTCTCCACCTGTAAGCCTCACCTTGCGGATGCCCCTGTAGGTGGCAAGCCGAACAATCCTTAATATCTCTTCATAAGAAAGGATATTTTCATGTGGTAAGAATTCAATACCCTCTTCGGGCATGCAGTACATACATCTGAGATTGCACCGGTCTGTAATGGAAAGTCTGAGGTAGTTTATTTTCCGGTTGTTGCTGTCAACCATCATTATTTTATTCATAAAATCTTTAAAACCTGTAAATTACAATTTTAAAATAATGTCCCCTGCCTGCCAACATGCGGTGGCTGAGGCGCTGATTCATCCGCTGGCGGCTTTATCCTCTCCTTCAGGAGATACCGCTCAAACATCCTGTTAAACTCTGTCCATGACCCCTCGGTCTTGTCCTTTGCAATGATCCTTGCTATGCCGTTAATCTTTGCGTCAAGGTCATCTACAAAATGCAGGACAAAGGCCTCTACAAATTTGGGTTTTTTGGGTGAGCCAAACTCATACTCACCATGGTGGCTCAATATCATGTGCTTGAGGTAAAGTGCGGTCTCAGCCGGGAATCTTTTTAACATTGCCAGCTTTTCCTCAAGCATTAGTACTCCCATGACGAGGTGGCCAAGGAGTCTCCCCTCATCAGAATAATCCACCACCTTTTCAAAGGTAAATTCCCGGATCTTACCTATGTCATGGAGGAATGCCCCTGTTATAAGCAGGTCTGAGTCCAGCTCAGGATACTCCATGCATACCTGTTTAACCATACGGCACACCGAGAGTGTATGCTCAAGCAGCCCACCGATATAACTGTGATGGAAATTCTTGGCAGCAGGGGCCTCTCTGAACCTTGTTATAAAAATGTGATCAGAGAGGAATGAGTTTATCAGATCCCTCATGTCAGGGTTTTTTATACCCCGGACGATCACCTTAAGCTCCTTGATCATGCCAAGTGGGTCATTGGGTGTGGCCTCAAGAAAGATGGAAGGGTCATCACATTTGGCTGGAGTCAGCCCTGTTAATGTGAGCTGCACCTGGTTTCTGTATAACACCGCCTTGCCTGAAACAGCAATAGCGTCTCCCTCCCTGAAAAGGGCAGAAAACGCCTCTGCGTTATCCCATACCCTGGCCTCTATATCACCTGTTTTATCAGAGAGGGTCAGGCTTAAAAATGTTGAACCTGTCTTGGCCTGACCCGCCTTTTTTACCCTGACCATGTAGATATCATTTACAGGGGTATTCTCTTTAATATCCTGAACCCAGAGGTGATCATCTATTGGGGTCACCTGCTTTTCCTCATTAGTCATCAAAATTTCCCTCAGGGCCTTTGGATGAGGAGATTTCTGCTGCACGCCTCCTGATCTTTTCCTCTGTCCATTCAGCAGGGTTTTCTATGGGTTTTGCCTTTGGCCCCAGGTCGTATGACCCGGCCTTTATAATGGCATCTATTGCAAGGGGCGCTGTATCCTTTGCGTTAAAGACATTTACCAGAAGATCATATACAAATGCCTCAACGCCCTTTGCCATTCTCTCCCTGTACTCCTTTGCCTGGCCAAGTATCTTGTTTTCAAATGGGAGATTCAACTTTTTATAGTCCCCGGCCTTTAACGACTTGGACTTTGCATATTCAACCATCTCATTCCAGAGTTCCTTGGACAGGCCCTCTGTAGGTACCTTCACGAACTCCCTGTTTTCATCCAGAAAGGCATTCCCATATTCATTTACTTTTACGCCCCATGATATCATCTGGAGGGCAGTGGCAACATTTGCCTTTGTGGTTGCGGTTTCAGCCGCTATTTTCCTGAGCCTGTCAGAGTTATTGCCTGATGTGCCGTGCTGCGCCCCTGATATTTTATATGGAGCAAGCGCCTTGTGGATATCGGCTGTTAAACCCACCTGTATACCCGCATCGCTTGCCTCTATGCCGTGTGTTGTGCCGTTATTAAGAGCAATCCAGTCAGGTGAAATCCCGTGTGCGTTCAGCCCCTGGATAAGAAACCTTGCCTCGGAAACAGTTGAAAGCCCCTCCTTGCCCTTGATCTCACCCACCTCTGTCTCATAACCGGCCCATCCGGGGATATATGGGTTAAGGATAATATTTGCCAGCAGATTTTCATCATCGGGCATATGGGATGCATCAATGGCTATGGATGTCATACCAGCGTCAAACATGCTTGGTATCTCTGTCTTTGCGATCTCTACGTCCTTGGCCGATTTTATCCCGTAATGGTCTGCATGGATGGCTACAGGTATCGTAATATTAAGTTCATTACATATATCATCCACAAACCTGGCCAGGTTCCAGAAGGTTACGGCGCAATATGAGCTTGAGCCGCCTTCAGACTTTGCAATCTCAATGATGACCGCAGCATTTGCCTTCTGTGCAGCCATGAGGGTGCCGACTATTACAGGAAGGCTCCTTCCATTTGCCGCTATGGTCATTGCCTTACCCTTTGCTATTAAGGCCCTGTCTATCACCTTTCCGCTAACAATAAGGGCCCTTGAGTTTGGGAATAATTTTATTATGTTTGGGGGCCTGCCTATCTCCAATGCCTTTTCAAAGGCCTTGCTCTGATCAGCCATTATATCCTCCGTGTTTAGTTAATATTTGAATATTGTTGATAAATTTACTAAACCGCCATAAAACTGCATATTAATAAAAACGCGGGTAGAATATAATATTATGATACCAATTGTCCACAATTGATTAATTAAGGAGAAATATATAGATATACAGCTGGTTATATCCGGAACAGATAATATGGGGTGGAAACCCTTGAAAAGATGTAAAAGCCCGGCATCAGGTTTTGACATGGATGAGGACATAGGCTTTTTCAATGATGAGCCGGATGCCTTTATCCCTGTAAGAGCGGGTTATTTTGTGATCTTTTTTCCAGAAGATAGCCATATGCCACTTATCGGTGATGGAGTGCTCCATAAGGTGGTAATAAAAATTGCGGTTGACGAGTAAGGCGGTAACTTATTTCTTAAAAGTGTTATCCAGGGGTGATTTTTTGAGCCACAATTCCGGCAACCGCTTTTTCTTCTCCCATGATACCCTCATGGTACCTGAGCACCCTGAACCCACTGAACAGCCCAAGGAGCTCATTATGGTTAAGAAGGTGGTCAGGATTCTTTGGTTTACCGAACTGTGCCTGATCAACAATATAGGTCTCATAAACTATAACACCGTTTTTACGAAGGCCGTTTCTGATAAATGGGAATAGAGCCCTCTGGAGGTAATTGAAACAGATAATACAATCATAGGTATGGGCCTTGATAAAAGGGTCCTTTTCCAGGTCAATCAGGCGGGCGGTTATTCTTACACCTTTTTCTTTGGCCAGGGCATTCGCCATAGTGATAGCATCCTGTGAGTTATCTATCCCCTCAACATCAAAGCCCATCTGTGCCAGATACACGGAGTTTCTGCCCTCTCCCATTGCTATATCAAGCGCCTTTCCCTTTGGGAGCAGAAGGATATTTTCAACCAGGAATTCCGATGGTGTATTACTGTGGGTATGCATTAGTCACCTCTTTTTTTTTGAAAGATAAAATGAAAAAACCTGTCTTTTCCACCCTCTCTCGACCTCTCCCATCCAGGGAGTGAGTTACAGTTGAACCTTTATAAAACGACATATGAGATATATCATTTTGATTAACCACGGAGGACACGGAGAAATATTTTTATTATATTATCAATAAATAAATTTTGTTTTTCTTAGCGCCCTTTGCGTCTTTGCGGTTCAATTTTAGTCTGTCACTTCAACCATACAAGGACACGGAGGTCACGGAGTTTTTTTAAGTTTTTCCCGTGCTCTCCGTGTACTCCGTGGTGAAAATCTTCACTATTGTATTTACGCCAATGCATAGCAGTATTTACAATTTATATTTTACTAAAATCAAACCCCTCATCAAGTATCTTATTTTTGAACTTTGAGACATCTGTCTTTGATGAAATCAGCCTTGTTATTTTTGGAAAAACCTTTGTGTCACCCAGCATGATACACCCGATTATCCTGCCATCCTCCAATACTACCTTTTTATAGGAGTTATCATCCATCTTTATCTTTGATTCATATTTGTTATCCGCATCTATGTTGCCGCTTGAGGCAAGATCAATACCAACAACCTTGAGTGTGTTTGACATGGTTGTGCCGGTATAAACAATATCCTCACCTGCCATATTTGCGCCGGCAAGCTTACCCTGCTCCATTGCAGCAGGCCAGATGCCGTATGTGATGCCATTAAATTCCGTGCAGTCACCGGCCGCAAAAATATCCAGCCTGTTTGTACTCAGATGGCCGTTTATCTTTATACCTTTATCGTAGTCAAGACCAAGATGCTTTGCGAGCTCCATATTTGGCCTGACACCGGCAGATATAATAACCATCTGTGCTGGTAGTGTTTCTCCGCCAGCAAGGCGTACAGCCTTTATTATTCCATTCCCCTCTATAGCCTCGGTCTTTGCATCAAGCCTGAATGAAAGGCCCATCTTTTCCATAATCATTTGCAGCCTCTGTGCCCCCTCCATATCAAGCTGTCTTGGAAGGAGCCTTGGGGCAAATTCCACAACCGTTACATTCTTCCCCATCTTTATCAAGGCATTGGCTGCCTCAAGGCCAAGGAGCCCTCCGCCGATAACAACCGCCTCTTTTACATTACGGCTATACTCCATGATCCTTTCTGCATCCCTGATGTCACGTATGGCAAAAACCCCTTTTATCTGAGCCCCGTTTATGGGCGGTATAAATGAATGGCTCCCGGTTGCAATAAGGAGCCTGTCATAGGGTATGGTTTCACCACTCTCTGTAAAAATATGCTTAATAACAGGATCAGCCCCTGTTACCCTTGTATCAAGCATAAGCCCTATATTGTTATCCATGTACCATGAGCCCTTTTTTGCCATGAGCAGATCCTGCCCAATCTCCCCGCTTATATATTCATTCAGCCTGAGCCTGTAATAAAAGGGGAGAGCTTCATCTGTAACGATGGTAATATTACATGTTTTATCATATTTGCGGATATTCTCGGCAGCGGTAGTGCCTGCCACACCATTACCTATAATCAGATATTGAGTCATGATATTCCTCTGGATTTTATTGTTATTTTTTCACTGACCCTTTTTTTGTTGTATTTTTCCTGCTTCCTTCTTCTTCCTTGCCGAATTTATTCAGCCCCTCTGCAAGGTTCGCGAGTTTTTCATTAACGAGGTAATTTATCGTATCTTCAGGGTATGTCCCGTCAGCCCTTTTCTCTCCTGCGGGTTTACCCGTAAGTATCTCGATCCCTTCATCTATGTTATTAACTGCATAGACATGAAATTTACCCTTTTTTACCGTCCCTATCACATCCTTCCTGAGCATAAGGTCTTTAAGATTTGTCTCAGGGATCATTACACCCTGTGTGCCGGTCAGACCTCTTTTGTTGCAGCAGTCAAAGAACCCTTCAATCTTCTGATTTACTCCCCCTATGGGCTGGATCTCACCCTTCTGGTTAACTGACCCGGTTACTGCAATATCCTGCCTGATGGCCACTCCTGCCAGGCTTGAAAGGATGGCATAAACCTCTGTTGACGATGCGCTGTCACCATCAACGCCCCCGTATGACTGCTCAAAGGCAATGCTGGCGCTTATTGTAAGGGGCTTATCCTGTGCATATTTTTCACGCAGGTACCCGCCAAGGATGAGCACCCCCTTGTTATGGGTGCTCCCTGACATGTCAGACTCCCTTTCTATATTGATTATGCCTGCCCTGCCCATGGATGTTGAGGCGGTGATTTTTGAGGGTTTCCCGAACATATAATCTCCGAGGCTATATACTGCAAGACCGTTTACCTGGCCTACCTTTGTGCCGTCAATATCTATCAGAAGCGTGCCACGGTCTATCTGCTCCTGTATCTTTTCCTCTATCATGTTTGTCCGGTTAATCCTTGCGTTTATGGCCTCTTCAACATGGCCTGCCAGGACTCTCTTCTTTTTATCCCTTCCTGCCCAGTAATCCGCCTCCCTTATGATGTCTGATATCACAGGAAAACCGGTTGATATCTTCTCCTGCCTGCCCGCCTCCCTTACTGCCTGTTCAACAAGGGCTGCAACTGCGCCCCTGTCAAAGGGTTTCAGCTTTTCTTCCTTTGTCTTCATTCGGATGAATTCAGCGAACTGCTGTATGGCCCTGTCATCCTTATCCATGACAGTATCAAACTCGGCCCTTACCTTGAATATCTTTGGGATATCTTCATCAAGGCTCATTAGAAGGTTATAGATGTAACTGTCAGAGATCAGCACCACCTTTACCTCCATATCTATAGGCTCAGGCTTTATCCCTGTTGTTGTAAAGAAATAGAATGGGTCATATGTTTCTATCTGCATGGATTTATTTTTGAGTGACCTTTTTAATGCTGGCCATACGCCTGGCTCCCTGGCAGCATCAAGCAGGTTAAGGACAAGAAAACCACCGTTTGCCTTTATTAAGGAGCCTGCCCTGATCCTGGAAAAGTCTGTGCGCCATATGCCGCTCCTGTCAACAACTCTCTCTATGCTCCCGAACAGGTTCTGGTATGAGGGGTTGTTCTCCACTATGACAGGCAGCCCCTTCCGGTCAGAGTTATCAACAAGCAGATTCACATAATATATATCAAAGGGGTTTCCCTTTGCGACCATGACAGGCATGCCTTGATAAGTCTCCTGCTGGCCGCTCATGAATATCTGGAGATTCTCGCTCATATCCTCGACTATGCCGTTTAAAAAGGTCTCCACCTTTTTTGACTTGTAGCGGCCTTTAATGGATGAAACCAGTTCATTTGCCATGCTGAGAAAGAGCACCCTGTCCATCTCCTCTGTATTCTGCTGTATCTCCTTTTGAAGGTCCCTGAGTTCAATAAATATCTGCTCAATCTCACTGCGCAGGACAGCATATTTTTTCTTCATCTCCTCAAACTCTTCTTTTGGGAAACGGCCCTTCTCCACCATCTGCTCCACCTGGTCAATATGTGTGGGCTGGCCATCAACAAGGGGAGCCACCTCCGGTCTCTTTACCTGCCCCATCTGGACATCAACAAGGGTGAACCCCTCATCCCTCACCTTTTTATCCAGCTCCTTGAAAAACCCCTTTCCCTTTCTTTCGTACTCCTCCATTATCTCTTTTTTTCTGTTTATATAATCCTGCCCCTCAAAAAGGCGGGGAACCTCCCTTTTAAGGGTCTCTATGAGGTTATGTATATCCTTTTTGTATCTTTTCCCCTGACCTGCCTTGAATTTTATAAGGACAGGTTCATCAGGGGTTTTAAAATTATTTACATAACAGAGATCATCAGGCACCCTCCCGCTTTTGTCCGATATCTCATGAAGTAATTTTTTTACTGTGGCGAGCCTGCCTGTGCCTGCTGGGCCTGTTACAAATATGTTGTACCCGGCATGGTTCATGCCTGCCCCAAACCTGAATGCATCAACCCCCCTCTTCTGGCCAATGATTTCAGTTAATGGTTCAAGCTCATCAGTTGTTTCAAATGTAAGCTTCTTTAGATCAAGCGACCATCTCAGCGCTTCTGCCTTAACTTCCCTGTCTGCTTTCCTTACGGGCATATACCCTCCATTTTAACCTGCCTGAATATTAAAACCCTTTACCTGAGCCTTACCCTGACTCCCCTTTTTTCCTCTCCCGAATACATGGGCATAACAATCTGCAAAACATCATTATCATATGTGGCCCTTACCTTTGAAACACATATCCTCCTGTGGATAGGGATTGACCTTGAAAAGGCGCCAGACCTTTTTTCAACCACGTGATGCGATTCATTACTGTGCACTGTCTCCTCATTTACCCTGGTATCTATGGATATGAGATTACCTGTTATGGTTATTTCTATATTGTCAGGATCAATACCTGGCATATCGACCCTTAAGATAAGCTCATTATCTGTTTCAACCAGGTCATACTCCGGCCTTTTCAGCCTGACACCAGCGGATGAAAGATGTTGAAACTCAACAAGCATCCTTTCCACCATACTGTCCATATCCTTCTTAAGCCTGTTTATTTGCCTCTTTTTCCAGATCACAAGCTCCGGCATTATCACCCTCCTTTTTATGCAGGGTTTACGGGTATCAGGATATGACCAAATAAAGGCCATACACCCATGTTTTGAGTGAATCAATATTTGACTCAATGATGTTTTTTAAAGCCATTTTAACATCAGCATCCCCATCCTCCAAGTGAAAAGTTTTTAATAATCCGGGGAAGGTGTTATACCCTGTTCATGAATCCTTGACAGAAATTCGCATACGGTTTATTTCTGTCACACAGATATTAATATGAAAGGTGCAACATGAATAAAAACTTGACCCAAAACAGGGCAGAAAAGATACTTGATATAAAAAGAAAAATAGTTGGAAGAGGCCTCTCCTATGCGGAAAAGCTGCTATTCCTGCATGAGGCAGATGATGAGATGAATAAAACCCATGTGGCTGGCAGGGACATAATAAAATTATACCCTGACCGCGTTGCAATGCAGGATGCAACCGCACAGATGGCCATGCTCCAGTTTATCCAGGCACAGAGAAATAAGAGCCAGGTGGAGGCCACCATACACTGTGACCACCTGATAACCGCAGAAAATGGAAATGACCCTGACCTTGAGAAGGCGGCAGACACAAACAGAGAGGTGTATGATTTTCTCGCTACCGCGGCCCTCAGATACGGCATAGGGTTCTGGGGCCCGGGTTCAGGTATCATACACCAGGTATTGCTTGAAAATTATGCAAAGCCGGGACTCTTGATGATCGGTACAGATTCCCATACCCCGAATGCAGGGGGGCTTGGGGCGCTTGCCATTGGCGTTGGGGGGGCAGATGCAGCAGAGGTTATGGCAGGGCTTCCATGGGAAACTACATTCCCATATATTATAGGTGTAAGGCTTAAGGGAAGGCTCAAGGAGTGGGCCACTGCAAAGGATGTAATACTGGAGATGTTAAAGAGGCTTACAGTAAAGGGGGGGACAGGCTGTATATTTGAGTATTTTGGCGAGGGGGCCCAAAATCTATCAGTGACCCAGAAGGCTACCATCACCAATATGGGCGCAGAGCTGGGCGCGACCTCATCGTTATTTGTATATGATGATACAATGAATGCATATTTACAGAATGTAGGGCGTTATGGAGATGCAGAACAGACAAGGGAATTTTCTGATATCTTGAAACAGGATGATGTCTGCCTGAGAGAGCCGGAAAGGGTCTTTCATGATATTATCGATATAGACCTTGATAAGATAAGGCCCGCCCATTCCGGCCCATATACCCCTGACCGGATCACAGCAGTCTCTGATTTTAAAGAGCTGGTATCATCTGAGAAGTGGCCTGAACAGGTCTCTGCGGTTCTTATAGGTTCATGTACCAATTCATCATATTCTGATCTTTATGCAGTTGCGGAGATACTGCGCCAGGCAGATGAAAAGGGGCTAAAAGTTAAAGTGCCTTTTCTCTTAAGCCCCGGCTCATTAAGGATTTATGAAACCATAAAAAGAGACGGCATACTTGATACCCTTACCCGTGCCGGTGCAGAGATACAGGCTGCTGCATGCGGGCCATGCATTGGGCAGTGGAACAGGAGAGATATTAAAAAGGGTGATCCAAATACCATATTCACCACCTTTAACAGGAACTTCAGGGCCAGGAATGACGCCAACCCTGAGACTGTTGCATTCCTCACATCCCCTCTGCTTGCCACTGCTATAGCTCTCTCAGGTAAAACAGCCTTTAATCCTGAAACAGATAAACTCACAGCAGAGGATGGCACAGGCTTCATGCTTGAACCTCCAAACCCTCCCTCCCTCCCGGAAAAAGGGCTTGTTGAATCAAAGGAATATTTTATCGCACCGGATATTACAAAAGGGGCGGTTGACATAAAAATAGACCCCGCCTCTGACAGGCTTGAGCTTTTAAAACCCTTTGAAAAATGGGATGGAAAGGACTTTGCAAATCTCCCTCTGCTGGTAAAGACAAAGGGAAAGACCACAACCGACCATATCTCACCCGGCGGTGAATGGCTCAAATACAGGGGACACATAACCAATATCTCAAAAAATATGCTTATGGGCGCAGTAAACGCCTTTACAGGAGAGACTGGGCATGGGACAAATACAGTCACAGGAGAAAAGGGTGTCCCATTATATAAACTCGCCCTCTTTTACAGGGAGCAGACGGGCGGTTTTGTTATTGTGGGTGATGAGAACTATGGTGAGGGTTCAAGCCGTGAACATGCGGCCATGAGCCCCAGGTTTATGGGGGCAAAGGCGGTGATAACAAGGTCATTTGCACGTATTCATGAGGCAAACCTTAAGAAACAGGGGATACTACCCCTCACATTCAGCTCACCTTCGGATTATGAAAAGATAGAGGAGTCTGACAGGATAAGCCTTGTCGATTTGTCAGGTTTGAAGCCGGGTAAACCTGTAAAGGCATATGTTACAAGGAGAGATGGCTCAAGAATTGAACTCATGCTGAATCATACCATTACAGAAGAGCAGATAGGATGGTTCAGGGCTGGCTCTGCATTGAATGCATTTAAGGAGTGATCCCTTTGTTAAAGCAAAAGGTGGGGTATAATCCGCCGTCGCTAAAGCTATGGCGGGACAAGAACCCCAGCATATATTGGGGTTAACTGTTTTCGTAGGGTGGCGTTTTATATGCCACCAAAAATTAGACATCAATGTCAATACACCATTTTGTGTCTTGAAATATCAGTTGGGAACTATGACCAGTAAAAATCAACCACCTCCTGAAGAACAGCAACCATTTGATGAAGCGCCACCATTGATGGATGATTATTATGCGCCTCTCCCTGCATGGGAACAGTATGATAATTCGCCTCTAACAAAGGCGATAAATAAAGATCAATCAATAACAGGGGAAAAAGAGAAGGTAAAACCCTACCCGGTAAACCCTGAAGCCATCCTTAAAAATGTTTTTCATTTTGATGCCTTTAGACCATATCAAAAAAGTGTGTGCGATGCGGTAATAAGCGGAAAAAATCTATTACTGGTAATGCCGACAGGCTCAGGGAAATCCCTCTGTTACCAGCTCCCGGGCATTGCAAGAGGCGGTACAACCCTTGTGGTAAGCCCTTTAATAGCGCTAATGGAGGATCAGACAGCAAGCTTAAGGGAGAGGGGGATCAGGGCAGAACGCATACACTCCGGCAGGGCGCGGCATGAGTCACGTGATGTCTGTCGTAAATACCTTGCAGGCGTGCTTGATTTCCTGTTCATTGCGCCTGAAAGGCTCTCTGTCCCGGGGTTCCCCGAGATGCTCGCAAAAAGAAAACCTGTGCTGATCGCTGTTGACGAGGCGCACTGCATTTCACAGTGGGGCCATGACTTCAGACCCGACTACAGGCTTTTAGGTGAAAGGCTTCCTCTTTTTATGCCTGCCCCTGTTATTGCCATGACTGCAACCGCTACGCCAAGGGTCCAGGAGGACATTGTAAGGCAGCTTAATATCCCTGATGCCCGAATGCACATACACGGCTTCAGGCGTACAAATATCGCTATAGAGGTTATTGAGATAGCCCCTTCTGAAAGGGCAAGGAAGGTCAGGAATATACTCCTTGATAAAGCTGCATTGCCCGCCATTGTGTATGCGCCGACACGCCAGAAGGCGGAGGACCTTGCGGAGGATCTAAGGGATATGCTTAAGGTGGAGCCATACCATGCAGGCATGGCCGCTGAAAAAAGGGACAGGGTGCAGACCGGCTTTCTATCAGGTGAGCTGGATGTAATTGTAGCCACCATTGCATTCGGTATGGGTATAGATAAACCCGATATCCGCACTGTAATACATACTGCCTTGCCCGGCACCCTTGAGGGATATTACCAGGAGATAGGCAGGGCAGGGAGGGACAATAAACCATCAAGGGCCATACTTTTACAGTCATACGCGGACAGACATATACACATCTTCTTTCATGAGAAGAGTTATCCGATGGAGGGGGTGCTCAATAGGGTATTTAAGAAGCTTACAAATGAGAGAGTCCCCCTTGAAAGGCTGCGCAAGGAGCTGGATATGGAAGAGGAGGAGTTTGACAGCGCAGTGGAAAAACTCTGGGTTCACGGTGGCGCGAAGGTCACTGCCGGTGACATAATAGAAAAGGGCAAGGCAGGGTGGAATGTCTCATATATGAGGCAAAAGGAGCACAGGCTTAAGCAGATCGATGAGATGACAAGGTTTGCGGGCGCCTTTTCATGCCGCATGCTCTACCTTATAAATCACTTTGGAGACAGGGAAGATCATAAAGGCCCCTGCGGCATATGCGACTACTGTGCCCCTGTAAAGAGCGCTCATTCCTTAACCCGCATACCTGACAGGCTGGAGCAGGCATACATTGTTGATATTATGAGCCAGTTAAAATCAGCAGGGAGCCTCAGTACCGGGAGGTTGTATAGCTCTGTATGCCCGGGTGAAAACTATACAAGGAATAGTTTTGAAGAGCTGTTAAGGGCACTCTTAAAGGTCGGGCTTATTACATTAAGCGATGAGAGCTTTGATAAGGATGGAGAGACCATACATTATAAGAGGGCATCACTTACCCAGGAGGGTTACAGGTTTAACAGGGAGGATATTAAGACGCTTCAGGTAACATTAAATGTGCCCCAGGAAAAGAAGATGCCTTCACAGTTCAGGTTACGTAAACCGGGCAAAGAATCAAGGCCTGTGTCAAGGTCAGGTGGTGAAAATAGCGACCTTAATAACAGACTCAAGGCATGGCGTAACAGCCTTGCCAAAAAAAGGGGCCTCCCTGCATTCAGGATATTTTCCAATAATGTGCTTTACAACCTGTGCGCTGATCTACCCACAACAGAGGATGAGCTGCTCATGGTATCAGGTGTAGGGCCTTACTTTGCTGAGAAATATGGCAAAAAGGTGATTGAGATTATTAAGAATTACCTGAGAGAAAATGGTGATAGGGGATAAGGGACCGAGGGGTCGAGGGGTCAAGGGTTCGAGTGAAAAAATTGGCACAAAAAGATAAGAAAAATTTACAGGACCACATCAGATATTGTGAGATGGCAAAGACACTCGGGATGGAAAACGCCATCCTGATAATACCTGATGATATATTCTTTGATATCAGGGCGGTACTCAAGTGCCGTTGGGGGTGTGAGGATTTTCATAAACAGACCATAAAGTGCGGGACCCGGAATATATCATTTGAAGAGGGCATGCGCATGATAAAATCATACAAGAATATACTTTTGCTCCATGCCCATGACGCAACTGATCTGAGCAGGGCGATCCTTGAAATAGAAAGGGCTGCCTTTCTGGATGGTTATTATTTTGCCTTTGGGATCAGGCACTGCAGGCTGTGTAAAAACTGTGCGGTTGATGAGGGAAAGGATTGCCCCACACCTCAAAAGATAAGGCCATGCGATGAGAACCTCGGGATTGATATGTATAAAACCGCCAGAAACAAGGGGCTGCCCTGTAATGTGCTTAAGGATAAAGATGATGTGCAGAACAGGTATGGCTTTGTGCTTATTGATTGAGCGGCGAATAATTATTCGCCCTTACAGGTTGTTTGAAAAAACCGGTATAAAATACGTAGGGGCGAAAAAGTTCGCCCCTACAAATTGTAATAAAAATCCACAAAAACAAAAATCTATCTGTTAATCCAAAATGTTTGATTACAGCATATTCTCAGTACGGCTTATAAGGTCATTCTGGTTATCCAGCCCCAGCTCCACAAAATAGGCTGAATAGCCTGCAATACGCACAACAAGGTCTCGGTACTTCTGCGGGTCAGCCTGAGCCTCGCGCATGGTATCGCTACCAACAATATTATACTGGATCTCTGCGCCTCCCATATTAAAGTATGTCTGTGACATCATGCGGAGCTTACCGAGCCCCTCCTCATTGCTTACAGCAGTGGGATGTATCTTGAGATTCACACATACGCCATCCATAAACTTGCTGTGGTCATAGCAGAGCTCGCTCAAACATACCGCAGTTGGCCCCTTTTTATCACGGCCCTGTACAGGCGATGCAGCATCCGCTATGGGTTCCCCTGCCTTTCTGCCGTCAGGTGTTGCCCATGTTGTATACCCCTGGCCCACATGATCGGCAGCGCTGTAGAGCCCTGACTTATAGACCTTTGCTCGTTCGCTGGAACACTGCTGGCATACATCATAATATGTATCTATCACCCATTTCATCATCTCATCAGCGTACGGGTCTGCATTACCGAAGTGGGGCGCCTCGTTGATTACCCGCTGCCTTAACTCCTCATACCCCTCCCAGTTTTTAAGCACTGCATCCAGCATCTCTTTTCCGGTGCAGAGCTTTTTGTCAAAGACCATATACTTTATCGCATTTAGTGAATCGGCAATGGTTGCAAGCCCTGTTGCTGTACCGCCAAAGGAGTTGTATTTGCACCCGCCCCATGTGGCGTCCAGCCCCTTTTCCATGCACCCCTCCATGGATATGGAGAGCCCTGCCTCTGGGGCATTGTACTGGATGATATATTCAACATAATTATCTATGGTTACCTGAAGCTTCATCACATGCTCAAGCACCCGCCTGTATGCATTCTTAACATCCTCTATGGAATTCATCTCATAGAGGTAGCCTGTCTTAACGCTTGCCTGTTCATTATTAAAGGGGTTAATTCCATTATTGATTGCCATGTCAAGCACAACACCGTGATGTATGCTTGCGTATGGCGGCGAAGTGCCGTTGCATGCAGGGTAGTCATTACCCGCCCCAACAATCTCCTGGCACCCGATTATTACATAATCACGGGCATCTTCCAGTGTGAAACCCAGTTCCCTGACAATCCCGGGTATTATCACATCATCATTCTGGAACAGGGGCAGCCCACCGCACACCATGGATGTCCTTAATGCAAGGTCCCAGAGCTCCTGCGGTGTATCTTTATGTATCCTTAAGGAAATTGTGGGGTCATGAACCTTGAGCCTCGCTATTGAATCAAGCACCATGTATGTGATGGGGTTTGATGCATCCTTTCCTGTTATTGGGTCAATACCGCCTATGGTTGTGTGCTGGTATGTATTACCTACACCGACTATTGTAACAAGCTTTCCGAATCCCCCGCCATAAAAGCAGTTTGCCTTCAGGAAAAAGGCATCAAGATATTCCTGTGCCTGATCCATTGTGATGCGGCCTGCCTCAAGGTCTGCCTTAAGATATGGCCAGCAGTACTGGTCAAGCCTGCCAAAGGCCGGGCCGGGAAAGAGGGTCTCGGAATAGAGGTAAAGCTGGTACATCATGGTAAGCTGTAATGCCTCCCAGAATGTGCGGGCAGGGTTTTCAGCAATCCAGTTAAGCCCGTCACCCATCATCATGAGCTCATTTTTACGCGCCTCATCCTTACATGTCTCTGCCTTTTTATAACACTCCTCCCCATATCGTTTAATAAGTATTGTAAGGGCGTCGCAGGAGATAACAGCAGATTTATAGAAAAGATATTTTTTCGTCTTGTCACCCATGAGGTCGCCATTGTTTTCATCTATCCAGGTTTGGGCCTGTTTTCTGATGGCGCTGATCCCCATGTTGATCAGCTTTTTATAACCGGGGGAGAGGTGGCCTGACTGCATCATGATAAGCGGTGCGCCAGTAACATTCTTACTAACATTCAGCCTGCACAGCTCATCATATCCATCAGGCTGCCATGCGTCCGCTATCCTTGTGTAGGTGCGCTCGTTCCAGTAATCTGCAACACCCTTAAGCTTTTCCACATCCTCTGGCGATATGGTCATCTTGACGATATCCTCTTCAGGGTTGTGGTATAGGCCATCCTCTTCAAGGAGCCATGCGCCGGGCTGCGAGGGGTCATTTGAATAGATCTCTGTCTGAATCCCTGTCCATTCAGGGATAAATGTGCTACCCAGGAAATGCTCTCCCCTGTTTGCCACAATAACCTCAAAATCTTCCACCCTTATCTTTTTTTTCTTGCAGTATTCAACCATGGCGAGGGGCTTTTTAATAACCGGGACAATATGCTCATATTTTTTATATGCCTCAGCCATAATAATGGCCCTTTCAGCATCATTACGTATAACACGATCCCTTATCAGTTCCCTCATGTGCTGTATGCGGGGTGAGATTGGTCTTGATTGATACATCCTGTAATACTCCTGATTAATTTAAACCTTGAAAAATATAATATTATGTTAACCCCTAAGTGTCAATAGATTGACAATATATCGATTTTAAAGCCTATGCCAACATAATCTTTTAAATACCATAGTCAATTATGTATGCTTTTATTGTAGGGGCGAAAAATTTTTCACCCCTACTTCCTGTCCAGCTCTTCTCTTACGGCCATGCCGAGTTTTTCCATTGTGACAGGTTTTTTAATGAACGCCCCTGCCCCAAGCCTCTGGGCCTCTCTTACATCCTCTGTCTCTGCAAACCCGCTTGCGATAATGGCCTTTTGCTCCGGGTATATTTTTATTATTTCTTTATAGCTCTCTTTCCCGTTCATACCCGGTTCCATAATCATATCAAGTATGATCAGGTCTGCCCTGTTTTTTGAAAGATATTCGATTGCCTCTTCGCCGCTTGAGACGGCAACAGGCTTATAACCCAGGTAACCAAGCATACTCGTAAATATCTCACGCTGGGTATCCACATCATCAACAATAAGGATATTTTCGCCGTGCCCCTGATACCCATTACGGGATTTTTTAGCGCTGTCACCAAGTTCCTTTTCATGCGAGATGGGGAAGTATAGCTCAAACTTTGTGCCTTTATCGCTCGTTGTAACATCTATATAACCGTTATGTTCCTGAACAGAATTCCAGACGATCGCAAGCCCAAGCCCTGTACCGCTTCGCCCCATATATTTCTTTGAGTAAAAGGGTTCAAAAATCCTTTCCAGGTCCTTTGGCTCTATACCCTTCCCGGTATCGGCCACAGACAGGACAGCGTATTCACCAGGTTTCACCTCCTCATACCCCCTGATATGCCGATCCAGATATATATTTTCTGTCTTAATTATTATATTTCCTAAACCGTTCAATGCCTCTACAGCATTTGTTACCAGGTTCATAAGACTTTTACCTATATGAACCGGCGCACCTTTAATATTTAGCTCTTCCTCTTCCAGCTCTGTTCTTATTGTTACCCCAGGATTAAATTCCATAAGCCGTTTATGCTCTGCAGAATCAAGATATCTCTTAACCACCCTGTTAATGCTAATGATATCCTTTTCAACAGCAACCCCCCTCGCAACAGTCAGGAGGTCCTGCACAATGGCTGCTGCGCGCTTACCTGACTCATAAATTGTTACAATGGGCCTTCTTAGCCTGCTATCTTCAGGGAGATCCATCAGGATCATCTCCGGATAGCTTACAATGCCTGACAGGACATTATTAAGGTCATGGGCAACACCTCCGGCCATAAGCCCTAATGATTCCATCTTTTTTGCCCTGGCAATCTGAGTTTCAGCTATCTTCTTTGCCTCCTCTGCCTTTTTGCGGTCAGTAATATCGAGAACCAGAGAGAGTACCAGGTCTTCACCCCCTAATACTATGTCTACAAGATGAATCTCCGCCGGATAGAGGGAGCCGTCTTTTCTGATATTTGTACTCTCAAAGATATAAAAACCCTTTTCATTTATCTGTTTTATGAAAAATTTCATCTGACTTTCTGAAAACTCCACACGGTCTATATCCTTTACACTCATTTTGAGGATTTCCTCGCGAGTGTAACCTGTCAGGTGGCACCCCACATCATTCACCATTCGGTAATAACCTTTTCTATCGTGTACAAAAACCCCTACTGGCAGCTTTTCAAGGACAGTTCTTAACTGCTCTTCACTTTCAAGCAGGGCCTTTTCCGCCTCTTTTCTCTTCTCTATATCATCAACCAGCATCCTGTTCGTCTCTTCGAGTTTTTCTGATCGTTCATCCAATAGATCGAGCAGTTGCTTGAATTCACTGCCAAGGATCTCCAGTTCATCCTTTTGTGATTTTGGCACGGAGAACCTCTTGTTGGTCAGCCTTGCTGATGTAACATTATCTTTTAAGCTCAGAACTGGCCTTATGACCAGCCAGTGAAGGAGCAAGATCATAATTATCAGGGCGGAAACCATCGTTCCCAGAAAGAAAACCGTTGCATAAAGGGTGGTGGAATATCCTGTCCGGACTATTTTTCTTGGCAATTCAGCCCTGAGGGTAAACATACTTTTTCCTGTGATATCAGGGATTGCAGCATAGATGCTAAGAAATAACCTATTATTAGTGATATCAATATAATAGGGAGTGTTATTTTCTGAAAGACTTTGTCTGAGCAAGGTGTCAATAACTCTGTCCTCCACATAAATTTCAACATTGATTCTTATCAGCTCTGAAATTCTTTTAATAAAGGGATCGTCAATCAGTATCCCCATGATCAGCGCCCCTCTTGCGGGCCCGCTGTTTTCATTGGTAAGTACAGGTCTTGAACTGATAATAAAAAAGCCTGAAGGGGTCCTGAATATCCCAGAAACCTTGACTTCGCCCAGAGATTTTTCCTCTAAATCAAATGAGCGGAATACATGGCTTTCCCCTATTCTTTCACCGATAAATGACCTTATACCTTTATCAGAATCGGGTGAAAGGCCCTGGGTGCCCATCCATACTATATGACCATCCTCTGCTGCAATATAAAGCAGATTCAGCTGATTGGTCTCAAAGGTAGATGCCGTCAGGTTTGCATCAATATATTCATCTGTAGGGTTTTCAACAAAATTGTATGTGTCATCCCATGCTGACCAGTCATGGGTAAGCCTGTCCATATAATTGATTTCCCTGTTAAATGCCTCAATTATTCTTATTGAATTATCCTTTGCGTTTTCTCTTTCCAGTGACAAAAAACCAGGGAAGATAATAAACTGCCGAATACAGAAATCGACAATGCCCAGAAGAATAAAAATCACAGATACAATTATGGCAGCCTTTATTTTTAATGACATTTATACTTCCTTAGCGTTATATTTGACACCATTCTAATCCGGCGGCAGGAACTTGGATAATATAGACTTATTGAGATAAACCGCTGACAGATATTATATTTTTTCAAATATATATCGGCAGTTTTATAAAATAAATAAAGAAACAAAGGGTATAAATGAAAGCAGATCTCCATTTACATACATGCGCATCAGACGGAACCTGGCGGCCTGAGACCCTCGTACAAAACATCCTTCAGGCAGGAATAGGGGTGTTTGCGGTTACAGACCATGACTCAGTTGAAAATATCAGTTCAGCATCCAGGCTTGCCACTGAAAACGGCCTTAAATTTATCAGGGGAGTAGAGATAAGCACAACAGAAAATGGAAGGATTTTTCATATACTGGGGTACAATATTGACCCTCAAAACAGCGCCCTTAATGAGATATTGATGTTTAATCGTAACAATCTGGAAGAGAGGAATAAAAAAAGCATAATAAAACTCCGGGAGATGGGTTTCCCTGTTTCACCTGATGAATTCCTTCTCTATAAAAACAACCCGGAGCGCGGGGGCTGGAAGGCCCTGAACTATGCCATTGATAAAGGTGTCTGCAATACCTACCGCGACTTTTTTCAACTCTTTGGTGATAAAAGGATTGGCATGAATATAGATGGCTGTGCAACACCCGGTGCAGCAATAGCTGCAATCAAGGAGGCCGGTGGCATTCCTGTGCTTGCGCATCCCGGTTCATCTATATATGGGAATAACCCGCCCGGGGCAATAAAAATAGCAGTAGATATGGGCGTTGAAGGGGTTGAGTGCTTTCATCCGGAGAACAATGAGGAGACTACCGAATACAGCCAGGCGTTTTGCAGGAGAAAAGGGCTCTATATAACAGGCGGCTCTGACTGCCACGGCGCCTTCGTAAAGGAGCGGTGGCTTGGAAAACCGGATGTAAGGGTAGGGCAGCTTTCGCTGTGGGATTATTAGCTATAAATACCCCAGCGACATTAAAAACTCATCCATCAGACTGAAAACCTCTGTGCTGTCAACATTTCCGAAAAAGTGATCTGTATCCTCAAATGGGTGGAGTTCACATCTGTTGCCCATTGAAACGGATTTTTTCACATATTCACTGATAGAGCCGAAGGGCACCAGATTATCCGCCTTGCCGTGGATAATGCACATGGGCGGCATACCGGCCTTGATGTGATGAAACGGTGAGAGCTCTTCAGAGCTTGCCCGTCCCTGAAGCAGGGATGTAAATTCATCAATAATAACAGTATTCAGGCACGCAGACTGGAAAACAAAGGCATCCGGCACAGGGCTTAGATTGAGGTCATCCTCAGTGTCATCAAACCCTTCAATACAGGCTGCACAGGTGGCGAGATGAGAACCTGCTGAGATGGCCCCTGCTATTACCTTTCCAGGGTCAATACCAAGCTCAGCGCCGTTTTTTCTTGTCCACCTTATGGCAGATTTAACATCAGCGAGCGCATCAGCAGGTGTGCTCCCGCCAATAGAAGTGATCCTGTACTGGAATGATATGGCCGTTAAGCCCTTTGAGGCATAGTGGCTGCATATCTCATAACCCCACTGGGGCTCGCCCATTGTCCAGCCACCCGGATGAAAAAAGAGAAAGGCAGGGGATGTCTCTGTTTTATCACCGCCCTTATTTGGGTAAAATATGTGGGCCTTTAATTCCTTCCCATTCTTCTCTTTATATGTCTTTATTTCATCAGGCCCCTTTGTCTGATTTATACTCATTTCATGCTCCTAATTTATTTTCACATCCTCTATTTGAAAATTCCCAAGATTATTCATTACGCCAAAAAAATCCCCTGCATCGCCGTGTCCAATGGAGAGTGTGATATGCCCTGCATCAAAGCCGTCTCTTGCATCCTTTAATGCCGCATCAAGGCCAATCCATTTATTGCCTATATATGCCTCTGTCCAGGCATGGCCCATAAAGAGGCCATTTTCAACATGGACAATACCCATTACCACCCTTGCAGGTATGCCTGCGGCACGGCACAAAGCTGCTGCAAGGAGCGCATGCTCGGTGCAGTCGCCCTGCCTACTTTTTGCCACCTCAAGCGCGCTCGCATAGCCCACTGAGAGATTTTTATTATCTATGTACCTGCTTACAAATGACTCTATTGCAAGTGCAGCATCAAGGGCGCTCTTTTTGCCCTGAATAGATTTTTGTGATAGCTCTTTTATAAGCGGGTGTCCTGTCTGTATATACTGTGTGGACTGAAGGGCCTTCAATATTGCAGGGTCATTCCCTGTATAAGGATATCCATGTGACCGCTCTCCCTTTACCGGTTTTACTGTGACCTGGACACTGCCGTCAGAAAGTTTTAATACCTGCTGATTGTCTGTTACAGGGAACCTGAATGATGCATCCTCTTTTATGGGTTTAAGTTTATATGTGATCGAAATTGCTCTTTCCGGGTTATCAACAGCCACAGGGCTCCTTACAACCATGGAATCCACCATCTCAGCCACCGTGAGCTTGCTCATGGCGAATTCTCTGGAGCAGGCTATCACCTCTATATTCATGCCTGCAAGTGGCATGATCATCTTCTGGGAGTTAAAATCATCATCAACATAGTATGTGAAGAGGGCGCTGCCTGACTCAGGTAAAAAATATTCGCCCTTTATCTCTACAAGCTCCACGACCCGGCCAAGGAGATCAACCTGTTTTCGGTCACCAACATTAAAGGTAAACTTCATTGCCATAAGGGTTGAGGGGCTGAAGAGGTCTGCTGTATAACTGGCGCCTTTTTTAAGGCCATGTCGCTTAAAGGCAAGAGAAAGACCCTCTGTCATCACTGCCCCTTTTGGGAAATCCTGCACAAGCTCCTGGGTGTTTCCCGCATTAGTCACCCTCACCTTCATCTTTCCATCAGGGGTGATATCCCCTTCAACAGACATATCCATGGTTGATATCTTCTGTATAGCCTTGAAAGAGAGGGGCCCTCCATCAATGGTTTCTATGGCTGTCTCTTTCACATCAATCTTTACCGGTGTGCCCATACGTTCCAGTTCAAGGAGCATATGGTCCGTGCTTATAACCCTGTCACCCTCAACCCTGCGTGTCTGGATATCATACCCGCAGCGGCTGCCATTAAAATAGAGGGCAAAATAGTTCGTCTGTTCTGTATTGCCCGATGCAAAGGTATTAAAAAACAAAAGGGCCGCTATCAGCAGTAAAAAATTTCTCATGGATATTTCTCCCTATGATTTATTGTGATCAGGGCATCCTGTAGACCATGGAGTTTATATTCATGCCTGCCCCTACAGAGGTAAAAACTATGATGTTCCCTGATTCAAGGCTGTGTTCTTCAAGCCTTCCCTTCTGTATGAGGTCAAACATGGTGGGGATAGTTGCCACAGAGCTGTTACCGAGCCACGCAATGGTCATGGGCATAATATCTTCCGGCACATCATCAAGCCTGTACATCTTGAAAAGACTGCTGATAATGCTCCTGTCCATCTTCTCATTTGCCTGGTGAATAAGCACCTTTTTCACATCGGTAATTGATAAACCTGCCCTGTCAAGGCTCTCCTTAACCACCTTTGGTACATACCTTAGTGCATATTTGAATACCTGGTGGCCGTGCATCTTGAGATATGCTTCATTCCCCTTTTTGTCCGGGAAGTATGACTTGTCACTGAATATGAGATCAACCTCATTTAGCGTATCACTTCTTGTTACATGCGAGATGATGCCTGCCTCTTTATCTGTAGCTTCAACAATTGCAGCGCCTGCACCATCAGCAAATATCATGCTGTCAATATCATGGATGTCTATTACCCGTGAGAGTGTTTCAGCGCCTATAACCATTACCTTTTTAACCTGGCCTGATCTGATATAAAAATCAGCAATGGTCATCCCGTGCACCCAGCCCGGGCAGCCGAATGGTATATCATATGCCACTGTATAGGGGTTTTTAATGCCCAGCAGGTGTTTCACGCGCGCTGCAATGGATGGGCAGATATCCACCCTTGCAGTGCCAGGCCTTACATCGCCAAAATTGTGGGCAACAATAATATAATCAAGGTCTTCACCATCACCCCCGTTAAGGGCATCTTTCGCTGCAAAATATGCTATGTCGGATGTCATAAGGTCGTCAGTGACCCAGCGCCTTTCCCTTATACAGGTGATATCCTGAAATGTGGCAATTATGTCTTTGTTCAGTTTAGTCAGCTTTTCATGGTTTGAGTTATAGAACTCAGTATTTAAAAATTTACTGTTTTCTATCTTTAATTCAGGGATATAGCTCCCTGTTCCTGTAATAATACTGTTTGGCATAAAACTTCCTTAAGTTTAATAAATTAATCAGTTTTCACCCTATGTAGCAGCGCTGCTGCGGAGGGTGGACAAGCGGTCAGCCATTAGCGTTCAGCATTCAGTGAAAGGTTTTCAAACCAAAGAGTTAGCTGCAAGCTGACCGCTGAAAGCTCCATCCATAATTTTCCCTTATCTTTAAGGCTGTTACAAAACGGCTTTTCTCATATCATTAATTATAATTTCGATCAAATTGAATTTCCTTTTATCTTGACCATGCCTCTAATCTTACCTATATTGGGAGTCCTTCGGGGCATTATCCCGAAATATATTTGTTTTTTCCCCAGGCATTGCCTGTAGAGAACTCAGCAAATTTACCGGTTCATCGACAATATAAGGAGGAACTTATGAGAAAAGTAGCAATTATAGGAGTTGGCCAGAGCGCTTTTGTACGCGGATACCCTGGTTCAATCAGGGAGTTGGCCTTTGAAGGCTTTAAAGAAGCCATGCTGGATGCAAAGATAGCAACAACTGATATAGATGCCTCAGTGGTATGCTCTGCGCCTGAATATGACAAACAGAGATCACCAGCGGGTGTTCTGGCTGAATACCTCGGTTTAACCCCTCAGCCGACATTTTATGTGGAGACCCTTTGTTCATCAAGCAGCACAGGGCTCAAACTGGCCTATTCGCTTGTAGCATCAGGCCTGCATGACGTTGTAGCGGTTGTAGGTTTCCAGAAGATGTCAGAAATAACGTCTGCGGAGTCACAGGAGAGGATGGGGCGCGGCGCAGATATCCAGTGGGAAAGCCCCTTTGGAACAATGATGCCTGCCTATTATGCCACCTATGCAAGGGGACATTTTCTTAAATATGGCACCACACAGGATGACCTTGCGCTTATCAGGGTAAAGGCGGCCACATACGGCCAGATAAATGAAAAGGCCGTTTACAGAAAACCTGTAACGTTTGAGATGTTTTCAGACCCTGACAATACCATGTCAGGCCCTGTTGCAAGCCCCTTAAGGGTAGGAGACTGCTGCGCCAATGCAGACGGAAGCTCATGCCTGATAGTGGCCTGTGAAGAAAAGGCAAAGCTTTTTTCTAAAAAACCGGTCTGGATCAAGGGGATCGGCGCTGCCTCCACAGCGGTTAACCTGGCTGGACGTGACCTCTTTTCCGGTCTTACAGTCGGTATTGAGGCAGGAAAACAGGCATACAAGATGGCAGGGATCACACCCAAACATATTAATGTTGCAGAGGTGCATGACTGCTTCACAATAGCCGAACTTATGGCCTATGAAAACCTGGGCTTTGCAAAGCCGGGCGAGGGCAAGGATCTTATCCGGTCAAAGGAGACCTACAAGGAGGGGAGCATCCCTGTTAATGTTGACGGAGGGCTTTTGTCCAAGGGACATCCGATTGGGGCTACAGGTGGTTCGCAGGTAAGGACCATAGTTCTTCAGTTAAGGGGTGAGGCCGGGGCTATGCAGGTAAAGGAGCCTGTGTTTGGTCTGGTGCATAATATAGGCGGCGTTGGCCTTTACGGCAACGTAACAATACTGGGGAGGGAATAAAATGGCTAGCAAAGACATTGATGTAAGATTCAGCAAGTTTGGTACAATCAGTTTCACCTCCACAACAAAGGTAAACGATTTTATAGACAGGATTGAGCAGGGAAAGATATCAGGCACCATATGCAAGGGGTGCGGGGCAAAATATTTTCCGCCCAGGGCAGACTGCTGCAAATGTTTTACAAGCAGCATGGATTGGTTTGATGTAAACGGCAAAGGAAAGCTGCTTACATACAGCAAGCTGGAGTATGCCCCGATAGGTTTTGAAAATGACCTCCCCTACTGTATCGCAGTGGTTGATTTTGGCGAATACAAGGCATTCGGCAGGCTCAGCGGGGATATTGCTGACAGTGAAATAACGGGCGGTATGGAGCTTAAGGCAGCAGTGAACAAGCTCCCCAATGGACAGCTCAACTACGTTTTTGAAAAGGCATAGACTGCGTTTCAAAAACCAATAATAAACACTCTGTAGAGACAAGGCATGCCTTGTCTCTACTTTTTTATGGGCCTGTAGCTTTATATGAAGTTGGGCACCAGGTGATTTTATTTGGACAGTGATAAAACAGAACATGATTCAACCGCTATTCCGGCTCATCCCGGATGGCTTGAGATAACAATAGATATAGACCCCTCTGCAAAAGAGGCAGTGAGCGATTTTCTAATGGGTTTGGGCTGCGACGGCGTTGTTTCAGAGGATTTTGAAAGCGGCCTTATGAAGGCATACCTGCCCTCTGACAGTAATGACTCCGATTTTATCAGAAATAGTCTTGTGACATTTTTTGATAATCTGAAAGATCCCTTCCCTGATATTGCTGACCCTGTTCTGGATATAAAAGAGATGGCCAATCAGGACTGGGGCACAACCTGGCGAAGCTTTTTTTATCTTGAAAAGATCACTGATAACCTCATGATACTTCCTGCCTGGGAGGAGATGCCTGCCCCTGTTAAATGTCATGTAATAAGGATTGATCCGGGCACCGCCTTTGGCACAGGTAAGCATGAAACCACAAGGATGTGCCTTAAGGCCATTGAGGATAATGTGCCGGACAGGCCCTGGACAATGCTCGATGTGGGCACAGGGAGCGGTATACTCTCTGTTTACGGGGCTATGCTGGGGGCGCATGAGATCACGGCCATTGATAATGATCCAGAGGCAGTAAGCTGGGCAGAAAAGAATATTGCCCTGAACGATCTCCCTGTAAAGATCGATCTATCCACAACGCCTCTTGATAGAATTGATAAGAGGTATGATCTTATCGTTGCAAATATCATTATGAACACCATACTTGAACTTAACCACCTGTTTCCCGAACGGCTTGCGCCTGATGGCGTGCTCATCCTCTCCGGCATACTAACCGGGCAGATAGATAGAATAGTGGAAGACCTTGAACGCCATGGCCTTAAAAAAATCAGCGAAACTATCATGGGTGAATGGGCATGCCTGCTTGTAAAAAAAGATTTAACAGTGCAGAGACGAACGTTTTAAAGGTAAAGACAGGTCTTATTCAGCGGGAGTGGGAGGATAACTATGCCGGGAATCCGGACTCCCAATGCTACACTGACCCTGCAAAAATCTCGGGATAAATTCGGTGGAAGTCTATTACTCTAACATCAGTATCTAAAAGGATTAGCCTTGTCATGGCTGCTCTCTGTCCCATTCAGCACAAACAGACCTGAAATCAGGCAAATCATTACGATTCTTCCAGATACCTGCGGCCTCACGAATAACTGATGTAGCTGGTCGTGATAAATTGAGCCAAAAATGGTCGTTAAGAATTGAGCCACTCTGGTAGAGGCAAGGGATTATTAGTATATTAAGAGATTTAATCCCAGATACAGAGGAGAACGGCTTGAAAAAA
>JAAZBV010000035.1 GCA_012513605.1 Desulfatiglans sp.
AGAAGTTTCGTTATTGCAGCCGTAAGTGTCGTCTTTCCATGGTCTATATGACCTATCGTCCCAACGTTTACGTGTGGCTTAGTCCTTTCAAATTTCTGTTTAGACATCGCTATCCCCCTTTATAAGCAATAATGAAAAAAATTATTATATCTATCAGTTTCTATTCGCATATTTCAAACAATTACCAGCGATAATGAGCAAAGGCCTTGTTGGCCTCGGCCATTCGATGGGTATCTTCCTTCTTTTTGATCGCTGCACCTTTTTTTTGAGCTGCATCCATCAGTTCACCGGCAAGTTTTGCAGGCATACTTTTCTCTCCCCTGGCTCTTGAAAAGGTAAGCAGCCACCTGATACCAAGTGCCTGGCTTCTATTTGCTCTTACTTCTGTGGGCACCTGATAAGTTGAACCACCAACCCTTCTTGACCTGACTTCTACCAGAGGCTTTACATTATTAATAGCCTTCTGAAATACGGATAAGGGATCTTCCTGTGTCTTTCCCTGTATAATATCAAATGACTCATAAAGTATTGACTGAGAAAGGCTTTTTTTGCCCTTTTCCATCATACAGTTGATAAACTTTGCTAAAAGCGCGCTCTTGTATTTCGGATCAAAGGTAATTTCCCTTTTTACTATCAACCTTTTTCTTGGCATAATTACTCCTGTAGATTAAATCGCTTTGGGCTTTTTAGCGCCGTACTTTGAACGGCCCTGTCTTCTATCTTCCACTCCTGAGGTATCCATAGTACCCCTTAAGATATGATAGCGGACACCAGGAAGGTCTTTAACGCGGCCACCACGTATCAAAACAACCGAGTGTTCCTGGAGATTATGGCCCACACCAGGTATATAGGAGGTCACTTCAATGCCATTCGTCAATCTTACCCTGGCTACTTTTCTTAAAGCTGAATTAGGTTTCTTGGGAGTTGAAGTATAAACCCTTACACATACCCCTCTTTTCTGAGGGCATGCGCCAAGTGCAGGGGTCTTTACCTTTTTCCTGGACTGCTTTCGTCCTTTTCTAATTAACTGGTTTATAGTCGGCATACTATCTTTTGCCCTTCCTTCTGCTCGATTCAATCAATTCATGAGAAACATCAAAATACTTAAATCAAAAAATCATTCTTTTTATTGACATTATCAAAGATTGTCAAGCAATTTTTATTTATTTTTTTAATTTAATCGGAATATTTTCTTGTTTTTTCCGACCAACAATACAACTACGATTTTTCCTAGTTATTTGATACAGTTATATCCAGATCCCTGTATTCTTTTATACCTGTTCCAGCAGGGATTAACCTACCCATAATAACATTTTCCTTTAGACCCTTCAGACGGTCAACTTTACCTGCAATACTTGCATCCGACAGTACCTTTGTTGTCTCCTGGAAAGATGCCGCCGAAATAAAACTTTCAGTACTCAAAGATGCCTTTGTAATTCCAAGGAGAAGCGGCTCAGCTGTTGCCGGTGCGCCACCTTTTTCAATAATACTGCTGTTTTCCTCTTCAAACTTCCACTTTTCAACCTGCTCGCCGAGTAAAAACCCTGAAGAGCCGACATCCTTGACTGTGACCTGGCGCAACATCTGTTTTACTATCACCTCTATGTGTTTATCATTTATAGAAACACCCTGAAGTCTGTAAACCTCCTGAACCTCGTTTACCAGGTATTTTGCTAGCTCCTTAAGCCCTCTGATCTTCAAAATATCATGAGGATTAGCAGAACCATCCATGAGGGGTTCACCAGCCCTTACATAATCACCTTCAAGAACACTGACATGCTTTCCCTTTGTAATAAAATAATCAACCGGTTCACCTGTTTCAGGCGTGATTATGACCCTTCTTCTTCCTTTACTGTACTGTCCGAATGAGACAGTGCCGTCTATTTCACTTAGGATAGCGTTTTCTTTGGGTTTTCTTACCTCAAACAGCTCTGCAACCCGCGGGAGACCACCTGTAATATCCTTTGTCTTGGTAGTTTCCCTTGGTATCCTTGCAAGAACAGAGCCTGCCTTAACAGCATCTCCCTCATTTACCATTATTATAGCGCCTATTGGCAAATGATAACGTGCTTGCCCCTTTGTCGAACCGGGCAGATTGGCGGTTTTATTATCAGCATCTTTTATTGATATTCTTGGACGAAGTTCACCCTGTCTTGATTCAATAATAAAACGGCTGATCCTTCCTGTTACATTATCCCGCTTTTCCTGCATGGTTTCCCCGTCCAGAACATCGCCAAACTTAACAGTTCCTTCAACCTCTGTCAGGATCGGGATGGTATAGGGGTCCCATTCTGCAAGTATTTGGCTTGCTTTAATTGTCTGGCCGTCCTTTACCTTCAGTATTGCACCGTAAGTTACAGGATATCTCTCTATTTCACGACCGCCTGCACTGATAACCGATATCTCACCGTTTCTATTCATGACAATATGGCTGCCTTCAGCGTTCTTTACTGTCTTAAGATCAATAAAGCTTACCTTGCCTTCATTCCTTGCCTGTATAGTCGTCTGCTCAACCCTCTTGCTGGCTGTACCGCCGATATGGAAGGTTCTCATGGTAAGCTGGGTACCAGGTTCACCTATGGACTGGGCGGCAATAATTCCTACTGCCTCGCCTATATTTACTTCATGCCCGTGCGCAAGATCACGACCATAACATTTTTTACAGACACCATCCTTTGCCTGACATGTAAGCACAGAACGGATCAGTACCTTTTCAAGACCGGCATCTTCAATTAGTTTAACCTTTGCCTCATCAATCAGCACATTGGCGGGTATAAGGAGTTCATTGGTAATCGGGTCATATACATCCTCCAGCACGACCCTTCCAAGCACCCTTTCACCAACCCTCTGGATGATTTCACCACCCTCCATGAGGGGTGTTACCCAGATGCCATCAACCGTGCCGCAGTCTTCCATGGTGATAACAGCATCCTGTGCAACATCAACCAGCCTTCGTGTAAGATAACCTGAGTTGGCGGTTTTAAGCGCTGTATCAGCAAGACCTTTCCTGGCGCCGTGAGTAGATATAAAATACTGGAGAACGGTCAAACCTTCCCTGAAATTTGAGGTGATAGGGGTCTCAATAATTTCGCCGGAGGGTTTAACCATAAGACCTCTCATACCGGCGAGCTGCCTCATCTGATCCTTGCTTCCCCTTGATCCGGAATCTGACATCATATAGATTGAATTGAAGCTTTCTGTCTTTTTAATACTCCCGTCGGGGGCTGTTACATCTTCAATTCCCATTTCAGTCATCATTTCTGATGTTATCTGGTCATTTGCCTGGGTCCAGATATCAACGGCTTTGTTTATTTTCTCACCGTTTGTTATCAAACCTCCTTTGTACTGGTCTTCAATCTTTTTGATTTCCTTTTCAGCCTCTTCAATTATGGCACCTTTCTTGGATGGGATTGTAACATCCTTTATGCTTATGGATGTCCCTGATATGGTGCTATATTTATACCCCATATCCTTGAGCCTGTCAGAAAGAATAACAGTAGATTTTATTCCAGACCTCCTGTAACACTCATTAATCAGGTTTATAAGCTTCTTCTTTGTCATGACCTGGTTTATGAGTGAGAATGGCAGATCTTCAGGAAGTATTTCACTCAACAATACCCTTCCCGTTGTTGTCTCCTCAATCTTTTCGTTGATTCTTACCTTTATCTTGGCATGCAATGCAAGGGCCTTTGCATCGTAAGCCATCCTGACTTCATCAGCATTGGCAAAGATCATGCCTTCACCCTTACTGTAGACCCTGTCTCTTGTCATGTAGTAGATGCCGAGAACTATATCCTGGCTCGGGACGATAATCGGAGTTCCGTCAGCTGGCGAAAGGATGTTATTGGTTGACATCATCAGTACCCTTGCCTCCACCTGTGCCTCAATAGAAAGCGGCACATGGACTGCCATCTGGTCACCGTCAAAGTCAGCGTTAAAAGCTGTACAAACAAGCGGATGAAGCTGAATGGCCTTTCCCTCAACCAGTATCGGTTCAAATGCCTGGATACCAAGCCTGTGAAGTGTTGGTGCACGGTTCAGGAGAATGCAGTATTCCTTGACAACATCATCAAGGGCATCCCAAACTTCAGGGGTTTCCCTTTCAACCATCTTCTTTGCAGACTTTATTGTTGTGGCAAAACCCTTTTCGTCAAGCTTGTTATAGATAAACGGTTTGAAGAGTTCCAGCGCCATCTTTTTCGGAAGACCGCACTGATGCAGCCTGAGATCAGGGCCAACAACAATGACTGAACGGCCAGAATAGTCGACGCGTTTTCCAAGCAGGTTCTGCCTGAAGCGTCCCTGTTTACCTTTAAGCATATCGCTTAGTGATTTGAAAGGCCTTTTATTGGCCCCTGTAACAACCTTTCCCCTTCTTCCATTATCAAAAAGCACATCAACTGCCTCCTGAAGCATCCTCTTTTCATTGCGAACAATGATATCCGGGGCATTCAGTTCTAAGAGCCTTTTGAGTCTGTTGTTTCTATTTATTACCCTGCGGTAAAGATCATTAAGATCAGATGTGGCAAACCTGCCACCATCAAGGGGTACCAGAGGTCTGAGATCCGGTGGAAGAACAGGAATAACACTCATTACTGTCCATTCAGGCCTGTTTTGGGATTCCTTAAAGGCATCAATAACCTTGAGACGTTTTGTAAGTTTTTTCCTTTTTGCCTCAGACCTGGTAGTTATCATTTCCTCTCTCAGGGTTACTGACAGCTCATCAAGGTTCAGGGCCATAAGCATTTTCTGGATCGCTTCAGCCCCAATACCATATTCAAACCTGTCACTGTAATCCTCTTTTGCCTTATAAAGCTGTTCGTCATTTAAAAGAGAACCTCTGACAAGAGGGGTATCTCTGGGGTCGATGATAATAAAATTTTCAAAATAGAGCACCCTTTCCAGATCTTTCAAGGTGAGATCCAGAAGGTTACCGATTTTGGAGGGAAGGCATTTTAAAAACCATATATGAGCAACCGGAGAGGCAAGCCTTATATGGCCCATGCGCTCTCTGCGCACCTTGGACTGAATTACCTCAACACCGCACTTTTCGCATATAATACCACGGTGTTTCATCCTCTTGTATTTGCCGCAGTTACATTCATAATCCTTTATTGGGCCGAATATCTTTGAACAGAAAAGACCGTCCCTTTCCGGTTTGAAAGTACGATAATTGATAGTCTCAGGCTTCTTGACCTCTCCATAAGATCGTTCAAGGATCATTTCAGGGGATGACAGTGAGATCCTTACAGCATGATAACTTGATGGATCCTTTGGCTTCGTAAAGAAGTTATATAGTTCTTCCAATGTCTCCTCCTATATTAAAAACATTTTCGATTATTACTGTATTAAAATTGCTCATTTAAAACCATTATTATGATCAGCTGTTAACATCTTCAAGAAGCTGGAATTCAAGACCCAGACTCAGCAATTCCTTTATAAGTACCTTAAAGGATTCCGGCAACCCTGACTCCAGGATATTATTTCCCTTTACAATCCGTTCGTACATGCGTGTACGGCCTGCGACGTCATCCGATTTTACTGTAAGAAACTCCTGCAATGAATAGGCAGCGCCATATGCCTCCATTGCCCAGACCTCCATCTCACCAAGCCTCTGACCACCAAACTGTGCCTTGCCTCCCAGAGGTTGCTGGGTAACAAGTGAATAGGGTCCGATAGAACGCGCATGAATCTTATCATCAACCAGGTGATGCAGTTTCAGGATATACATGATACCTACTGTTACCGGCTGTTCAAATGCCTCACCGGTTCTGCCGTCATAAAGGATGGATTGACCAGTTACAGGCAATCCTGCCTTTTCAAGGCATTTTTGGATCTCATTCTCTTCAACGCCGTCAAAAACAGGTGAGGCCATATGAACGCCATCTCTCAGAAGGCTTGAAGAGGAGACAAGATCAGCATCAGTCATATCCTTGAAATACTGGGTATATTCTTTTGCAGAGTATATGTTTTTCAGTGTCTTTTTAAGAGTATCAATTCCTTCTTCATTATCCAGCACGCTGGCTATCTGTCTGCCAAGGGCCCTTGAAGCCCAGCCTAAGTGAGCTTCGAGCACCTGCCCGACATTCATTCTTGATGGAACTCCAAGCGGATTCAGGATTATATCAACAGGGGTGCCATCAGCAAAATAGGGCATATCCTCTACAGGAAGGATGCGTGAAAGAACACCCTTGTTTCCATGTCGACCTGCCATTTTATCGCCCACAGATAATTTCCTTTTTACAGCGATATAGACCTTTACCATTTTTATAACACCAGGGGCGAGCTCATCACCCATGCTGAGCTTATCCATCCTGTCCTCAAGAATGCTGTTTACATGCTCAACCCTAGCATTGAATTTTTCAATAACAGCTTCAACCTTGTCTATGAGATCCATTGAGGCCTTTATATCCGCCCCTGACCATGCAGTTACAGGAAGTTCATCTATAATGTCAGGCATTATCTCCTTTTTGGTGCTTAAAAGAGTCTTACCTGATTTCTTATCCTTCAGATTGGTCTTAAGAGCGACCCCGTTAAGAAGCTCTTTCAGCCTGTTTTTGACGCTCTTTTCAACTATCTCAATCTCATCAGACCGGTCTTTCTCAAGCTTTGCGATCTCCCTCTTTTCAATAACCTGGCTGCGTTTATCCTTGTCAACACCCCTTCTGGAAAAGACCTTTGCGTCAATAACAGTCCCTTCAACTCCCGGTGGAACCCTCAAGGAGGTATCCTTTACATCCCCTGCCTTGTCACCGAATATTGCCCTTAGAAGTTTTTCTTCTGGCGAAAGCTGTGTTTCACCTTTAGGAGTAATTTTGCCTACAAGGATATCTCCGACTTTTACCTCTGCTCCAATCTTGATAATACCGCTATCATCAAGGTTTTTAAGGGCCTCTTCACCGACATTGGGTATATCTTTTGTTATTTCTTCCTTGCCGAGCTTTGTATCCCGTGAAACCACCTCAAATTCTTCAATATGAATGGATGTGTAAATATCTTCCTTGACAACACGTTCGCTTACAATAATTGAGTCTTCAAAATTATAACCGCCCCAGGACATGAATGCGACCATAACATTCTGACCGAGCGCAAGCTCTCCCATCTCAGTAGCCGGGCCGTCAGCAATTATCTGTCCCTTTGTTACAAGATCACCCTGTTTAATAATAGGCCTCTGGTTATAACAAGTGTTCTGATTTGATCGCTGGTATTTTACCAGTTTATGGATCTCAACCTCTTCGTCCTTTTCTTCATTGGCTGTTGATCTGATAACAATCCTTGATGAATCAACATCCTCAATTATGCCGTCATGCTGGGCAACAACCGTTACACCCGAGTCCTTGGCCACAACACCTTCAATGCCGGTACCTACCAGCGGTGCCTTTGCCTTTAAAAGTGGCACACCCTGACGTTGCATGTTGGAACCCATAAGAGCCCTGTTTGCATCGTCATGCTCCAGAAAAGGAATAAGACTGGCAGAGACACTAACAAGCTGGTCAGGTGAAACGTCCATATACCTGATTTCCTCAACAGGAGCGCGCATTGCCTCTCCTTCGATCCTGACTGCGGCCTCATTGTTTACAAATTCCCCTTTACTGTTTAGAGGGGCATTTGCCTGGGCAATTGGATAATTCCGTTCATCAAGGGCCGAGAGATAGGATATTTCCTTTGTTACTTTCCCATTCTCAACATGCCTGTATGGTGTTTCAATAAAACCATATTCATTAACCCTGGCGAATGTGCTCAAGGATACTATCAGGCCTATGTTCGGACCTTCAGGTGTCTCGATCGGGCAGATACGTCCATAATGTGTCGGATGTACGTCGCGAACCTCAAACCCTGCCCTCTCCCGTGTAAGCCCACCTGGTCCAAGGGCGCTAAGTCTCCTTTTATGGGTAACCTCAGAAAGAGGATTTGTCTGATCCATAAACTGTGAAAGCTGACTTGTTCCAAAAAACTCCTTTACAACAGCAGAAACAGGCTTGGAATTTATCAGATCGTGGGGCATTAAAGTTTCAACCTCCTGAAGGCTCATCCTCTCCTTTATTGCCCGTTCCATCCTGACTAAACCAATCCTGTACTGATTTTCCAGTAACTCTCCAACTGCCCTTACTCGTCTGTTACCCAGGTTATCTATGTCATCAACAGATGCTTCTGTATTTTTAAGCCTGATGAGTTCCTTAACAATAACAATGATATCCTCTTTTCTCAGTGTCCTTAAGTCATTAGGCACATCTTCAAAATTCAACCTGTGATTCAGTTTCAGCCTGCCGACTGTGGAAAGATCAAAGGAGGTTATATTAAAAAATAGATTATTAAAGAAATTGTTTGCAACCTCCTGTGTAGGCGGGCTGCTTGGCCTCATTTTCCTGTATATTTCAAGCTTTGCCTCTTCAGCATTGTCAATTTTATCCAGGAGCATGGTGTCATGGATAGTCGGGCTGGCATTAGGAGAATCAAGCACAAGGCATTCAACCTCTTTTATCCCTTTTTGCAAGAGTAATTCGATATTCTGAGCGGTGATTGCCTGATTACGCGCAACCAACACCTCACCTGTTTCCTGGTCAATCAGGTCGTCAATAAGTATTCTTCCTTCAACATCTTCAACATTTATAGGGAGCTTTTCCACTCCTGCGGTCTCAAGCATCTTGTGAAGACGTTTGGTAAATTTTTCACCAATTCTGGCAATTATCTTTTTAGAATTGGGCGCAGTAACATCCTTTGTAAGCCTTTTTCTGTAAAGGTTATCAAAATTTATGTCTCTGAAACAGCCCTCCTCACTGATATATATCTTTTCAGTATCATAAAATTCAAGGAGCAGCTCCCGTGTTGAATAGCCAAGGGCCTTCAGAAATGTTGTGGCTGGGAATTTTCTGCGTCTGTCTATCCTGACATGAAGCAGATCTTTGGGATCAAATTCAAAATCAAGCCATGATCCCCTGAGGGGTATGATTCTGGCTGAGTATAATAATTTGCCACTGCTGTGTGTCTTTCCCTTGTCATGATCGAAAAACACACCGGGAGACCTGTGAAGCTGGCTTACTATGACCCTTTCAGTGCCATTAATGATGAATGTCCCTCTCCGGGTCATCATGGGGATAGTCCCAAAATATATCTCCTGCTCTTTGATATCCCTAATACTTTTAGTCCCGCTTTCAGAATCTGTATCAAAAACAAGTAAACGCGCAGTCAGCCTCAGAGGGGCTTCATAGGTCATCCCCTTGCTGAGGCATTCTGTTTCATCATATTTGGCAGGTTCGAAAGAGTATTTTACAAATTCCAGTGATGATGTATTACTGAAATCCTGAATAGGGAATACGCTTTTAAAAGGACTCTGAAGGCCTGTATCTTCGCGATCCTCAGGTTTAACATCCATTTGTAAAAAACGTTCATATGAGTGCTTCTGTACTTCAATAAGATTCGGAATATCAATAGTCTTTCCTATTTTACCGAAATTCCTTCTTACACGACGCCTCACACCATTCATCTCTTTCATGGGATCTCCCTGTTTTTGTTATTAAAACCTGTATTCTATTAAAAAATGCTACAAATTACGTCTTATTTCCATCCGGAGACTTCTTAAAGTTCCATCAGGAGATCAGATAATAATACTACTTTATTTCTACGCTGGCACCGGCAGCTTCAAGCTGTTTCTTGATGCCTTCTGCTTCATCCATGGGAATAGCCTCTTTAACAGGGGCAGGAACGCCGTCAACAAGTGCCTTTGCTTCCTTAAGGCCCAATCCTGTGATTGCACGAACTTCCTTGATAACCTGTATCTTCTGGTCACCTGTTGCTGTCAGGATTACGTTAAACTCTGTCTGTTCAACAGCAGCAGCGGCCTGCTCTACGGGAGCAGCTGCTACCATCGCCACAGGTGCGGCAGCGCTTACACCAAACTTTTCTTCAAGTTCTTTTACGAATTCAGAAAGCTCAAGCACTGTCATGTTTGCTATAAAATCTACTACATCATTCTTTGTGATATTGGCCATTGTATATATATCCTCCTAATATTTTTTTAGTATTTTAATTTGTTTGCGGAACCTGCTTGCCTTCAGCTTTAGCGGTTTCGATTGCCTTTAATGCATTCATCAGATTAACAAGAACACCATTTGTAACCCTGACAAATGAAGTTGGTACAGCCTGCATTGCAGACAGGACCTGAGCCAGAAGCTGTTCCCTGCCCGGGAGTTTTGCAAGCCTTTTTATTCCATCCAGATCCATCATTTTACCGGATATCTGTCCGAACTTCAGATCCAGCTTGTTAAGCTCTCTGTCCATATCAACTAGAACCTTTGCCGGTGCAACAACGTCTGAGTAGCTAATGGCTACGGCGCATGGCCCAACAAATTTATCAGCGATTGATTCAGACCCGGTACCCTTGCTTGCAATTCTTAGAAGCCTGTTCTTTACAACGTAAAATTCAGCATCGATCTTTCTGAGTTCATTTCTGATCTTGTCCATTGATCCTACGTCGAGACCCTGATAATCGACAACAAATGTTGCCTTGGCCTTTTCAAGCCTTTCTTTCATCTCATCGATGAAAACCTTTTTCTTATCCTTATCCAAGTATTATCACCTCCTCCTGTCCTGACATTAAAGTTTTGTCAAAAACAGGGGTATGCTGTTAGGAGAGAAGCCAATAGCATAGTCTGAGCAGGCAATTTTAAGCGATTTCACTGCACCCGCTGTCTTTGACTATATAATCATTCAAATTCCGGCTCATTTCATATGGCAAAAGGCTTAATGGAATTGCCTTAAATGAATGACCCTAATTTTTATTCATCTTTTGCTTTTAATAAAAAGCTATTGCCTGTTGAATAACTCCTTTGTGAAAAGTGGATCAATTTTTATTCCAGGTCCCATTGTTGTTGATATGGCAATACTTCTTAGATATGTACCTTTACTTGCCGGGGGTTTGAGTCTGAGAATGGTATCCATAAATGCGCTTACGTTATCAGTAAGTTTTTCAGGCCCAAATGAAACTTTCCCCATCGGGGCATGAACAATACCGGCCTTTTCCACCTTGAACTCTATTTTGCCGGCTTTAATCTCCTGAACAGCCTTGCCCACATCAAAGGTAACAGTCCCCAGTTTGGCATTCGGCATCATACCTCTTGGACCTAAGACGCGTCCAAGCTTACTTACAGTACCCATTATATCAGGAGTAGCAATAGTCTTATCAAAATCAAGCCATCCGCCCTGTATCTTCTCTACAAATTCATCTGATCCTGCATAGTCGGCGCCTGCATCAAGGGCCTCTTTCTCCTTTTCACCTTTTGCAAAAACGAGTACCCTTACTGTCTTGCCAACTCCATGGGGAAGGGCTACAGTTCCTCTAACCATCTGATCTGCGTGTCTTGGGTCAACACCTAATCTTACTGCAATATCAACTGTCTCATCAAATTTGGCGACATGACAATCAAGCATAAGCTTAATGGCGTCGGAAAAGTTATATCTGTTAAGTCTTTCTATATTTACTACTACCGATTTATATTTTTTTCCTCTTCTAGGCATTTTATTTCTCTCTGATATACAAATTTTAATTGATAATAAATCATCAATAACTATTGAGTTACCTTAAGCCCCATGCTTCTGGCAGTACCTTCAATAATTTTTACCGCACCTGCCATATTATATGCGTTTAAATCTTCAAACTTTGTTTTGGCAATCTCTTCAACCTGTTTTTGTGTAACTTCGCCAACCTTTTCTCTATTAGGAACCCCAGAGCCCTTGGCAATCTTTGCAGCCTGCTTCAGCAATACCGATGCCGGTGGAGTTTTAGTAATGAATGAGAATGTCCTGTCAGCGTAAATTGTGATTATTACAGGAATAACTGTCCCCATTTTATCCTGTGTCCTGGCATTAAATGCCTTACAGAATTCGGCTATATTTACACCATGCTGCCCAAGAGCGGGGCCGATAGGAGGAGAGGGGTTTGCCTGACCTCCTTTAACCTGCAGTTTTACACTTCCTATTATTTTCTTGGCCATTAGAATCCTCTTATATCTTATTAACTTGTATAAAATCCAATTCAACCGGGGTTGCACGTCCGAATATTGTTATTAATACCCTCAGCTTTTCCTTATCCGGTTTGACTTCTTCTACCGTTCCCTGAAAATTGCTAAAAGGTCCATCAACTACCCTTATTTCATCACCTTCCTCAAAAGAGTATCTCGGTTTTGGTTTTGTAATACCCTCCTCCATCTGGAGGATGATCCTTTCAGCTTCACTGTCGGGGACAGGATATGGTTCACTTCCGCCACCAAGAAAACCCGTCACCTTAGCAGTATTCCTGACTGTATGCCAGGTATCCTTGTTAAGCACCATCTGTACCATAATATAGCCGGGATAAAACTTCCTTGTGGATGTCTTTTTCTGACCTTTTTTTAACTCGACAACCTGTTCTGTCGGCACAAGGACCTTTCCGAAATAGCTTTCCTGTTTCAGAGCCTTAACCCTTTCCTCAAGATTCAGTTTTACTTTATTCTCAAATCCTGAATAGGTATGAACAATGTACCATTTTAAACCAACATTTTTTTCTTCGTTCATATTATTTCTCTGAAATTAACCTACTATTTTATTTATAACACTCATCAGGCCGAAATCTACCAGACTAAGATAAATTGCCGCAATTATAACAAGAATGATAACTATTGTTGTGGATGCTATCAGTTCTTTCCTTGTAGGCCATTTAACCTTTTTAAACTCGGTTTTTGCATCTTTTAAAAACTGGCTTGTGATCGTGACAATATTTATCTTTTCTGCCTGTTTTTTTATTTTAATGTCTGAGTCCCTTTTTTCAGGCATCTGCTGGTTCCTTTTTTTTACCTTTGTATTATCATCGGTAGAAGTAACTGATTTCGAATTATGATCGGCCATGTTATTTTCTTTTATTGTAATTTTAAATTTTGATTAGTTTATCTAATCCACCTTTATTTAATATGTACCCTTGCATTGAAATATTAATGGCAGGCCAGGAGGGATTCGAACCCCCATCACCCGGATTTGGAGTCCGGTGCTCTAGCCGTTAGAGCTACTGGCCTGCATCCATTATCTGAAACAAGAAATGTCAGCCGTTATTTAAAGCAAAAAAACAGACCCGGCATTACTTGTTACAGGCTATCTAAATGCCATTAATACTATTTTGTCTCCTTATGATTTGTATGAGACCTGCAAAACGCACAATATTTTTTAAAATTCAGCTTGTCTGGCGTCTTCTTTTTATTTTTCGTTGTCGTATAATTCCTGTTTTTGCACCGCTCACAGGAAAGTGTAATTATATCTCTCATTTACCTCTTCTCCCTTGATAAAACATCCAGGTAGATTATTAAACCGCTATTCGATGATTTCGCTGACAACGCCGGCACCTACTGTGCGGCCTCCCTCACGAATAGCAAAGCGAAGTTCCTTCTCCATTGCTATCGGGGTTATCAGTGCCCCAACCATCGCCACATTATCTCC